>JBBRHU010000044.1:0-14221 GCA_038222255.1 Fimbriimonadales bacterium
ACACGTCTTTACCTGAAAGATCTCCAATCGCAATTAAGGAAATAAACGCACATGAACTCAACAACTCTTTTCAGTCTTGCCCTGAAGACCGTCTCAAACGCAGCGGTGATCTACCTGCTGATCGAAAAGGTCACTGGCCACTAAGCCCCTCAACTTAACACGACCAAGAGAACGCCAATGGAATTCGCCAGCTGGGAACAACTATATGGAAAGGCACTTGCGCCGCTATCGCCCGATAGTCAGCAGGCCTTTTTGCTGCTGTGGGATCGATTGCACAACGAAGTTGTGAACCTGTTCTTCCATCAACTCTGCGAACGAAATCCCAATGCTTCGATCGAGTTGGCTGAAGACTTGACCTGCGAACTTCGCGATCGGCTGCTTTCCAAATTCCAGGATGTGGCCTGCACCAACCTTCGAGTTGCCTTTGAGAGCCGCGCCTACGCAATCAACTACATTCGCCAGTGCGTTGGCAACGCGATCGTTGACGACTACCGACGAAATAGGCGGTTCTCCCAAATTGAAGAAGGGGTTGAGTACGCAAGCGGGTCTGACGTGGTCGAAGAGTTGATTAACTCCAACATTCGGTCTATCGTTGCCACCGCCGCGAAGACAGCAGTAGACAAGGTCCTTGGCGAAGCGAAGCTCAAAGACCGCCAAATCTATGAGGCGGTTGTGAAGTCAGACGGCCAGCAGGGAGAGAAATTTGTCTCCGTGAGCGCGGCACTCAATATTCCTAAAGACACTTTACGAAAGCGCTACTACCTGATGGAGCGGCGATGCAAAGAAGAAGTCCGAGCCGAGATTGAGCGTCAAGGTTTGGAATAGTGTTGGCCCGTCCTCGAGCTCAGGTGTAAACCTCGAGGATCGGGGGCCAAACAGTTTTGAAGGCCCAAACACGAAGGATTAGTCTTGGTCGTGTTGATCCTGAAGCTGCTTCAATAAGTCTCGTTGGGTCCAGTTCATGCTAACGGGTGTGAGGCTGACGTGGCCGTTGCGGCAAGCGTCAACGTCGGTGCCAGGTTGGTGACCCGTCATGATTACAGCTCCCCCCTGCCAGTAGTAGGGTCGGCCCCAAGGGTCGGAGCGTTGTTCTACACGGTCTTTGTAGACTCGTCGGCCCATTTCAGCGAATTTATGTCCGTTTAGTTCTGGATATAGGACGGCTGGAATGTTCACGTTCCAAAAGGTGAGTTCGGGCAGAGGGATTTTTAGCAGCCAGCCGAGGTTTTCTTGGAGCCACTGAGTGCCTGTGGCGAAGTGCGGAGGAGCTTCGACCAAGAAGGTGGCCATGCTCACGGCGACACTTTGGATGCCGTTAATTGTGCCTTCCATCGCTCCGGCGACCGTGCCACTGTATGAGATGTCAAAGCCGAGGTTCGGTCCCCAATTCATTCCGCTCAGCACGAGGTCGCATTGGTCGGGCCAAGCGACGGTCAGGCCGACGTTCACGCAGTCGACAGGAAGCCCGTTGACCTCGTAGGCTTCGACCCCGAGTCCTTCGACCGAGTTCACTCGCAACGGATCTCGAAGTGTCATGGCGTGGGCGCAAGCCGACCGCTCTCTATCGGGGGCGACCACTTTGACTTCGCCAAAGTTCTGAGCGGCAGCGATCAGCGCCTTCAGTCCGGGAGCCCTAATCCCGTCATCGTTCGTGATGAGAATTTTCATGCGTGGGACTTGACGTGCTCCAATACTGATTTGAACTCCGAGTGAGCGGCGGTGGCCATCCATTCGTAGGCAACAGCTTCGCTATGGACCGGGAGCACTCCGCCATCTCTCATCCTCTCCATACCTAGCTTGTGCCTATCCATTGTTCGGGAACCGACTGCATCTGGGCAGACCACGACTTCAAAACCTTGTTGCACAAGTTCGAGCGCGGTCAACGAAATACAAATGTGGGTCTCGATGCCGACGAGGACGATTTGCCGTCGACCAAGGGCCCGAAGCGTCTCACGAAAGGTCGGGCTCTCGACGGCGCTAAACGACATCTTTGCAACCTTCGGTTCGGAGATGTATGGGTTGAAAGAGGGGTCAGTCTCGCCCATTCGGTCGCGGTTTTGTTCGGTTGCAATCACGGGGACTCCGAGCTGATGAGCAACCTTCGCCAGGAAGAGAGATCGGCTCTGGACCCGTTCACTCTCATCTATTCCACTCATAAAACGAGCTTGAATATCAATCAGACAAACCACAGAATGTTCAGACTTCAACGCAATTCGAGGCATTCTAGTCGAAGTATGTCGTAAGGCATGGCTAATTCAGGTTAAAATGAATCTTCCAGGGCTTGATCGCCCTCTTGTGGAGGATTTGGAGGAATGAAAATGATTAAGGCAGCTGCGGCAATCGCCGCGATTGGAGCTTGCGCAGTAGCTTCGGCTCAGGGTGACCGATTGGATACCACCCCGAGTGGCATTTCGGTTCGAGCCGGCATTGCGATCTCTATGGACAGTTCGTTGACAAACAGCTTGGGAAGCTCTCTGATCGGTCTCGGAATCGAATATCGATTCAGCACAAACCTGATCAAGTCAGGTGAGACCTATCTAGCGATTGACTACATGACAAAGAATTTCGGCGGCGCTCGAGGTTCGATTTTGCCAATTACCGTTAACCAGCGATGGTTCTCGACGAAGCCCGGCCGAACCCTTCGAACCTATGGGTTCCTCGGACTCGGCGTTGCTATCGTTGACATCATCGATAGCGGCACCACACTCTGCTTCCGTGGCGGATTTGGCATGGAGCTTGGTGGTTCCACCTTCGCTGAGATTGCTCTCACCGTCGCAGAAGCTCGAAACGGCATCAAGCCCAACACCGTCGGCATCTACTTCGGCTATCGATTCTAATCAGTCGCTCTCCGTTAGCCCTCTCGACTTGGTTCGGGAGGGCTTTTTTTTGCCTAAAGCGTCGGTTCCGAAACTGTCGGGGTGCCGTCGACATAGCGGCCAGAGTATCGTCGAACATCGCCCTTAGGCCCGCGTAGGATTGCCTCGGATGTTTCCGCCGGCTCGTACCACGTTGTCTTCCATTCGCCGCTAAGACTCTCGTCGGGAGTCGTGTCAGCTCCGAAAGCGAGAATTTTGTTTGGCCGGGCGAGCACAGGCAGGCTCATTGATCCGTGAGTTTCCTTGATCCAGCGGCCACCCTCGACGACCTTGCCGTCGAGTAGCGAAGTCCATCGACCCTCGGGGACGTAGTAGGTCACTTCGCCACTGAAAGCAAAGACCGGAGCGACGAGCAAGGAATCACCGAGCATGTACTGCCGATCAAGTCCCTCACATGCAGGGTCGTCTGGAAATTCGAGGTGCATCGCTCGCATCATCGGGATTCCGCGTTCGTGAGCTTCCCACGCCTGCGCCCACAAGTAGGGCATCAGCCGATGCTTCAACTTTGTGAAGAACCGAAGCACTGCGACCGCTTCTTCTCCATAAACCCACGGGACGCGATACGATGTGCTTCCGTGAAGCCGACTGTGCGAAGAGAGCAGACCAAATTGGACCCAACGAATATAGATTTCCTCGGGTGGTGATCCTTCGAACCCGCCGATGTCGTGGCTCCAAAATCCGAATCCACACATTCCAAGCGAGAGTCCACCCCGAAGACTTTCCGCCATCGCTTCGAAGGTTGACCAGCAATCTCCTCCCCAGTGAACGGGGAGTTTTTGACCACCTGCGGTCGCAGATCGAGCAAATAGGACTGCTTCTCCTTTCCCCCGCTTGCTTTCTAGGACATCGAAAACAGCCTGGTTGTACAGCTGGGAGTACATGTTGTGCATGCGCTCGGGGTCGCTTCCGTCATGCCAGACAACGTCGGTCGGTATCCGCTCGCCAAAGTCTGTCTTGATCGCATCGACACCCATGTCGACAAGCACTTCGAGCTTCTGCTGGAACCACGCGGTTGCGGCTGGGTTGGTGAAGTCAACAACTCCCATCCCTGGCTGCCACATGTCCCACTGCCAAACGTCTCCGTTCGGACGCTTGACGAGGAATCCCTGGTCGCGCGCCTCTGCAAACAGCGAGGATGCCTGGGCGATGTACGGATTGATCCAAACGCAAACTCTCAATCCGCGTGCATGGAGCCGCTCAATCATCCCCTGGGGATCGGGAAAGACCGCGGTATCCCACTCGAAATCGCACCAGTGGAGGCCACGCATCCAGAAGCAGTCGTAGTGAAAGACGCTCAACGGAATGTCGCGGTCGGCCATTCCTTGGATGAACTCATTCACCGTCTTCTCGTCGTAGTTCGTCGTGAAACTCGTGGAGAGCCAAAGCCCGAATGTCCAGGCAGGTGGGAGGGCAGGCTTGCCCGTCAGCCCGGTGTATCGCTCTAAGACTTCCTTCGGCGTCGGGCCGTCGATGACGCAGTACTCTAGCGACTCTCCGGCGACCGCGAACTGGACAATGTTCGTCCGCTCTGAGCCAACTTCAAACGAGACGCGACCTGGGTGGTTGACGAAGACTCCGTAGCCACGATTCGTAAGGTAGAACGGCACGTTCTTGTAGGCTTGGTCACAGTTGGTGCCGCCGTCTTGGTTCCAAATATCGACCACCTGACCGTTCTTGACAAAAGGTGTAAAGCGTTCGCCGAGGCCATAGACGAGTTCGCCCACGCCAATCGAGAGCTGAGCAGAGGTAAATGCGCCCTGTCCCTCGACCTCCATCCATGCAGCATGCCGACCGCCGGCCGAGGTCAGCACCTTGCCGTTAGAAAGGAAGGAAATCTTCCACGGATTGCGTTCGATCACGGCTTCGAGCGAGCCGCTTCGAAACCGGATTTCCTTCTCGGTTATCTCAGAACTAAAGGCAACAGGTTCCTCGTCAAGGTCAAAGTGGGGACCTCGATCGATCAGGCCGTCGAAATGAACGATCTTCACCTTGATGATGCCGGCACGAGGCGCAGTCAGCGTGATCGTTAGCATCGGGCCGGAGAGGGTATCCCCGCGATGCCGAATCGGGTGACACGGTCCAAGGATGGTGAGTCCAGCGGCGGTCTCGCGGACGATGTGCGCTTCCGCGACATAGTGTGGCGTGACTCCCGCCTGATGCATCCAGTTTCCGTCAGTAAATTTCATCGATCCTCAAGGTTATTGTGAACACTCTTGGGTAGCGCTCGGCTGGTGAGAAGCCCCACACATCGACCCTTGTTTCCGACCGCACAGTAATAGAGGTAGAAGGTGTCGTTTGCTGAGTTATATACGAGCGACGTCTTGTGGGCGTACGTCTTGTCGAGCCCACCTGGATGCCCGCCGGCTTTGTAAATCGGTTCAGGATGGGAGGTCCAGTTGTGGAGGTCCTTCGAGAAGGCAACCATAATGTGGGCTCCACCTTTGCCGACACCGAAGTAGAACATCACCCAGTGATCGCGATCTCGGAAGACCTTTCCGTCCGAGCAAAACTGACTGTCGTATTCCCCTGGCCGAACTCGGATGATCGGATTGTTCGGGTACCGCTTCCACTCCATAAGGTCGGTGGAGGATGAGCCGCCCATCTGCTCGACGCCGCTCTTCTTAGCGTTATAGAAGTTGTAGAACCGTCCTTCGTGCTCAACCAACCACGGCTGATAGATGCAGTCCTTTTCCCAAGATCCGACTTCCGGCTCATGGACTGAGAGAATGTATTTCTCCTTCGCTCGTGTCCATTTCATCCCGTCTTCGCTAGCCGCGAGCCCCTCGTATCCAGGGTCGATTTCGTAGCCGCCCTGCTTTGCGTAGCAACCGTACAGCGTCCAGAACTTTCCTTGACGCTTCTTAAGAAGCCGTGGTGCTTTGATGTCGTACGAGGTGTAGAGGTACGCCCCGATGACTCGGCCACCAAAATCGAACTCACCTGCCTTACCGAAGCCCATCGCGAGGCGAGGGTTCTTCCAGCTGATGAGGTCGTCGCTTTCGGCAACGAAACTGTTGTATCCACGCCCATTGAAGCCGATGAAGCTCATGAACCACTTTCTCGGCTGACCAGGGATCTGATAGACGGTGGGGACATCGAAGCTGTGAAAATCCTCGTGCCCAGGGATTTTGTAGTCGGAGGGAATGATCGGGTCTGAGTAGTAGTGCCAGCCACGGAAGGGGGCTGACCAAGCGTCTAGCGTGGCCCTATCGATGATCTCTGCTGGCGGACCTTGCATCCGAGAATTAAGGCTGAATGCGATAGCAACGGCGACGATCATCTGATCGAGAGTATCTCACGATGCGAAGCCGACCAGACTCAGAGTTGCACACCAGTGGAGATTCTGCCATCGACATCCCCGTAGGTCTACGCGTGAGACCCGACGTTTTTGGTCCCGATGTTATGAATGCTTTGTTGATGAGCGCTGCGCAGAACGCGTAGAATGAGAAAGGCCGTCTATCAAAGAAGAGCGACGGACAACTAAGGTCGAATGCTGAGAAATCAGCAACGGGGGACCCAATCAATGGGGTGAACCGGCGAAAGCCGGAGGGCAGTTCTTGGCCCTAATCCGACAGCTAACCTCGTAGGCCCGGACATGAACAACATGAGGACAATTACATAAATGACCCAATTCGAGGTACGACGCACACTGGAGTGCATCGATTCATCGCCAGAGGCCCCTTTCAAAAAGGCCAAAGCCCTGTTGCGTCTTGGACGCATTCTCCACCGGCAAGCAGACCTTGTCACCGGCACCTACGAGCAAACTTCTCGCACAAGCGACAAGCTTAACACGGCGGGCCTGAGAAGGTTAAAGGATCAAAACGAGCAGCTCAGCGAGTCCGTTCGCGACGCAGCGGTTCGAATCTTACGAGCACAGGCACAGTAGACGCCGTCCGGTAGGCTCTTGGGAACCCTTCCATGAGCCTAAACCCCACGAAGCGCACCATGCCGCCGATCATCGGCATCTTTCTCACGGTCTTTCTTGACTTGATGAGCTTCGGAATGTTCATTCCGGACCTTCAACTTCGCGGAAAGCTGATCGCAGAAAAGACGCTCGGAATCGGTGCATCTGAAACTTCTGTCGGCTGGCTCGTCGGGATCATGCTCGCCAGCTTCAGTCTGGCTCAGTTGCTCACCTCGACCTATTTGGGTCGGATCAGCGACATCAAAGGGCGTCGTATCGTGTTGCTGATTACGGCCGCGCTTTCGGTCGTCAGCTACGTCATCTACGCGAACGCCGCAACCCTTCCGTTGATCCTGGTTTCGCGCGTGCTGTCGGGTATCGCGGCCTCAAACCTTGGTGTCGCGTTCGCCTATATCGCGGACGTGACGAAGCCCGAAGATCGGGCGAAGGGACTCGGACTGCTCGGCGCTGCGTTCGGCCTCGGATTCATTCTCGGCCCGGTTGCAGGAGGATTGATCCTCAAGTTCAGCAACGACAACCCGGTTTGGCTAGGCTATATCGGTGCGGTCCTCTGCACAATCAACTTTCTCTACATCCTCTTCTTCTTGCCGGAAAGTCTGAAGGAGCCGAAAGAGAGCAAAGGGCATCTCATCTCCGACCTTCGAAAAGCCCTCGCGACTCCTGGACTCGGGTTGCTCTTGTTGATGTTCTTCGCCATCAACATCGCCTTCACGAATTTGGAGACCACATATTTCCAACTCCTAGAAACCGAACATTGGATCTTTAACCTAGGCGGTCACGCCAAGGAGGTTGGCTCCTACATCTTGGCAGTGGTCGGACTCACCGGAGTCTTTATGCAAGGCTTCCTCGTTCGAAAGCTAACCCCCAAATATGGCGAGGTGAAGATGCTTCGATGGGCGTACATTGGCTACATTCCGGTTCTCGCGCTCATCCCCTTCTGTCCGCTTTGGGCGCCACAGATCATCGGCGCAATCTTGCTCGCGGTCTGTAGCGGCCTTTCTCAGCCAACGATTAGCAGTCTCATTTCGCGGACCGCTCCCAAAGAACTCCAGGGCGGAATCTTCGGAATCACCCAGTCGCTCGGGGCTCTTGCGCGGTGCATTGGGCCGGTCATGAGCAACCCGCTCTTTCACTGGAAGCCGTACTCGCCCTACCTCTTAGGCGCAGGCATGATCTTGTTCCCGGCCTTCGCCGCTTGGACGCTAAAGCAGCCAAGCAACGAGGTCAGTTCGGAAGTCTTAGTGGCTGAGTAGCGCTCCAAGTTATCTAGAGGACCAGATCGAACCATTGCGACTGGTTTATCCAGTGAGGTGGTGACTTCGTTGGCGGAGTGACGAGCATGCCCAACTGAGCCTTTCTGGGAAAACCGCCGGATCCGGATCGTGGAGCAGGTCAAACCGAGAAGGAATCGGGCGAGAGCGATGATTAGGAGCATGAACATCAATTTCATCGCCGCTCTCTACATCTAAAATCTATAATTACGAAAAGATGAGCGCCCTGAATGTTTTTGAAGCTGGTTCAATAGTAGCAAAATCAATTGATCCAATTCACGATCGTATTCGGACCGAATTTGAGCCCCTACTGCTAGAGAGATCCACCGAATTTATTGTTCAAACAGTCTCAGGTTCGATAATGAAGGCTTACAAATTGGCGAAATCGCTAGACCTTCTCGAATCTGCTGGATACGCAGAAGAATGCAATGCGATCGCTCGACCGCTCTTCGAAGTCTTCGTCAATCTCTATTTCATCCTTTATGCTGGCGTCGAAGGAGATACAACATCTGAGAGGCTCGCCGAGCAATTCTGCGCATACGCTGACATTGCGTATTGCAAATATGTAAATAGTGCGGGAACAGTCCAGGCGACCATCCATCGAATACACGGTCCTGACCCTACTAGCTTTATGAGCGAGGTAAAGCGCCTTAGTGACCGTGCTGAGGCCCTAGGCGCAACAAGGAATCGATGGCACTCGCTGAACTTTACAGACATGGCCCAGAAAATATCGAAACGTCTGCCTTTCTTCCTCGATTCGAATGACCGGAAGCAGATAGAATATCTGGTCTCAGCCGCAAAACGGATGAACAGTTCAGTCCATGCGGATGCTATGTCGATGAGGATTGACTACCGATCATCTGGATCCGCACCTCTTGAAGTGAAGCCGATCCGAAACGGGTCCCCCGAAATACATATCTACATTTGGTGCATTAAGGCGCTTGCCGAATTTCTCGGTAAATATCACATTGCTGAGCGAATAGTTCGCGAGGAATTCCTTAAGGCAACGGGATACACGCAGGACCACCCAAGCTCGGCATAGTCCCTTCGATCGTTCCTCCTCTCAAACCGCCGAAAGCATCTGCGGCAGGGTTGCCCGATCATTGCTGAACGCTGTGCGACCAGCCTTTACTGCAGCATTTTGAGGACCGTGTCAATCACTGTGTGAATTGCCTGCGTGCAAAGACGCCCCAGAGTCTATTTCAGGTTCAAACTCGCAGAAAATGAGACGTCAAAGCAGGTTCTTCTCTTTGACCTTGAAATAGAAACTCACGAGCCGGGCGGCGAGGTCTTGGGGTTCGGCGTTTAGGGTTTCTACTCCGGCGGCGGCGATTCCTTTTTGGGCTTCGATTCGCTCATCCATCAACAAGCTTGCCGCCGCCTGTTGGAAGAGAGCTCGTGGGTTCGAGGGCACAGTGGCCAGAAGTTCGTCGAGCCGCGGATCTTGGACTCGGCACAAAAGCGTCAGGTGCTTGCGAGCCATCGGCCCGAGTGACTTCACGAGTTCCTTTGCTCGTTCAGGCTCGTCATAGTCGGTGAAAACAACCATGAGCGAGCGTCGCTTCCACCTGGACTGAAGATAGGCAAACGCGCTGATAGCATCAGATTCTGTGGGATCAGCGACGAGGTCGTGGATGGCTTCGATGACCATGCCGAGCTGGGTTCGTCCTTTCCGAGGTGGCAAAAATCGCCGAACGGTATCGCTGTAGACGAGAAGCCCGACTTGATCACCCGCAACCGCTGCCGCCTGGCTCAGCATCAAGATCGAATCGAGGACGTGATCGAGTTTGCGCACCCCTTGGACTTCACCAAGCATGTGCCGACCGACGTCGATGACGATGAGCACACTCTGATTCCGCTCTTGCTCGTACTGGCGCACGATGAGTTTTCCGCGCCTCGCGGTCGCCTTCCAGTCGATCTTTCGGTAGTCATCGCCAGTCGTATAGTCTCGAAGTGATTCAAATTCGGAACCGAGGCCGCGAGCGCGGGAGCGACGAATGCCGATCTGACGAAGTCGACCCTGTTGGTTCAAAAGGTCGAACTCTCGGAGCGCGAGCACGTTGGGATAGACACGGACTGGCTCTTCGGTCGCAAGCTCGACTTGACGATCGACGAGGCCGAGCGGGCAACGCACGCGAACAAAGGTTGCGCGAAAGCTGTCGTCTCCGCGCTCCCAAGGGGTGAGCGTGTAACTGAATTCGGTTCGCTTCCCCGGGGCGAGGTTAAGTTTGAACTGACGCTCGGACGAAGCAAAACTGGGAGGCGGCTCGTCGCGAAGGTCGCCGATGATTGGCTCAACGCCGTCGTTTTCAACGATCAGCCGAATCTTGTTTTCAGCGCGCACGCTAAGGACCTTGTCGAATTCACGGCGGACACGGAGGGTGGTCAGCTTCGGAGCGAGGTAGAAGGTTCCAATCAAGAGCAAGACTAGAACCAAGTCGTAGCCAACGATCAAGAGTGGCGCGCCCAGAAGCATCGAGACTCCCGCAAGTGGGATTCCCAATCCGACCAGTAACCAGAACCGCTTCGTTGGTGCCATCCGATACAATAGGCGTGTGGACCAAGGCGTGTCTATCCTCAGTCCTGACAAGACCATCCTAACATACCGGCTCGCGGGGTTGGGAAGTCGCGTCGGCGCGCACGTAATTGACGGGATTATTCTCCTGGTGCTTTACTACGGCCTCTCGATGGCAATGACTCTCGCATCGCTCGCCGGAAGTGTCTTGACCGCACCGTTCATTGTTCTCTTCACCGCGACGCCCTTTCTCTATTTCATCATCTGCGAAGGGTTTTTCAACGGAGCGACGCCGGGGAAGAAAGCACTTGGCCTTAGGGTGAGGATGTCCGATGGAACCCCGATCACATTTGGTGCGGCTTTAGGCAGAAACCTACTTAGACCAGCCGACTTGCTGCCGGGCACCTACTTCGTAGGCATCGTAGCGATGCTCATGAATCCTAAGTCGCAACGGCTGGGTGATCTCATCGCGAACACTGTGGTTTGCTATGAAAGGCAACCGCAGTTCGGCGTGAGCCCCGCTCCCCACACGGCTGGGATCCACCCTTTCGAATCAGCGGTAGGCGAACTAAGGGGAATGAACCAGGAAGAATACGATGCCTTACGACGCTTCTGCGATCGATTCCCGGAGCTCACCCCAGACACGCAGATTCGACTCCTTCGGGAGCTTTGGGACCCGCTGGCCCGTAGAAGAAACATTCCTGCCATCCCAAACGTCCACCCGATCTTCCTCGCGGAAGCTGTTGTGATGAAGTACGGCCGTCAACATGGGTTGCTGTAAAACGTGGGGAAGACTGGTGGATATCTGTGGAAATGAAATGGACCCGACAAAACTGCTTGCTCAAACCTATACACAGGCCGACTTATCCACGCTGTTTTCCACCATCAAAAATCGGGGTCACGTCCAATTTTTAGGTTCAGCTGTGTCAAGTTTTCTGCTTAAAGCTGTACTGCCACACTCAGTTATCCACAGTTTTAGTTGCTATAAGAATAACAATAGATTTACATGCAAGATAGTGCTTCATTAAGAAATACGGTGGAAAGCTCCATCGGCAGAGAAGCACCTGCGGTGACGATGCTCCGACTGGGCTTAACCCAGTTTCGGAACTATGAGTCTCTTCATTTAGAGCTGAGCGAGGGATTTAATGTTTTCGCTGGGCCAAACGCTCAGGGCAAAACAAACCTGCTTGAGTCGGTCCACTTCGTCTCCACTGCTCGCTTGTTGCGTGGCCAAAAGGATGCTGAAGCGATTCGCTTTGGCGCGGACAGCACCAAGGTCGAGATTGAACTTCGAGAAACCGGAACGCTTCTTGGGATGTCGCTTGAACGAGGTAGCCGCAAAAGGGCGAGTCTTAACAACCTTGCGATGCCCCGAGCCTCAGATGTTCTTGGTCGATTGCCTTCGGTTTGCATCACCGTCGAGGACATGGCGATCGTTCGAGGGGAACCTGCAGAACGTCGGATGTTCCTCGACCTCGAACTTTCGAGTCTGTATCCAGCCTATCTTCGCCATCTTTCGGTCTACAAGCGGGCGCTGGAGCAACGAAATGCACTGCTTCGGCTCTCACGCGAATCCTTCGTTGAACACTTTTCTTTCGAGGTTTGGGAGGATCAGCTTGCCGTCCACGGCTCTGCAATTCGAGAGCTCCGTGCGGACTACCTGGACCAACTTTCACCGTTTGCCACCGAGAACCACCGCTGGATGGGTCAGGGAGAGACGCTAGAGCTCGTTCCCGAGACGAAAGACGAACATCTGGTTGAAGAGGCGCTACGGTCGAATCTGGCGGCAACAAGGGGGCAAGACGTTTCCCGAGGATCGACCACGCTTGGGCCGCACCGAGATGATCTGCGCATTTTGATTCAGGGAGTCGAAGCCCGGCTGTTCGGATCTCAGGGGCAACAGCGGACTTCAGCGATTGCTGTGAAGCTGGCGACTCTCGAATTTGCCCACGAATTTCGAGGATTCCCCCCAATTTTGCTTCTTGATGATATTCTTTCAGACCTAGATGAAAAGCGTCGCTCGCTCCTCATCGAGCTCGTTTCTGCGCGGGCTCGACAGGCTATTTTGACTTGTACCGAAGCCAGTGCGGCCGGTCCAGATATTCTGCGAAAGGCGAGATGTTTTCATATTTCAGCAGGAAAGGTGATTGAATCGTGAGGAAGCTAGAAGGATATTTGCCAGACGCAATCTCAGCTTCAGAGGTCCTCAAATGCGCCCGGGCACAAATCGTCCTCCGGTCGTGGCCGCTGTTTGTCGGCGATTTCCTTGCTTCGAAATCGTATCCCGAGCGGTACGACCATGGAACGGTTTGGATTTCAGTCGAGGGTTCAGCTTGGGCTCAAGAGCTCCGAATGCAGAAGACGGAGATCTTGCAACGCCTCGCCCACGAGGCCGGAGAGCGCGACCTTTTCAAAGACCTGCGGTTCGGGGTGCGGAAGCTCCCACCGATCGAAGTGCCACCACCCGTAAAGGTTTTACCGAACACAGATCCCCGGCCAGAGGAGTCCATCCGTGAAATTGCTGAACGTCGACTTGCTCGATGGAACCTCCCTGACTGCTGAGTTCGCTCGCCGACCCCTGCTGCTCATCTTTATCGGGCTGGCCGTCGGCATTGCCGCTCCGATCGCACCAGGTGCCCTCGTTGTTCTGCTCGGCGTGCTCGTCTGGCTGAAGGCGCTGAAACCGTGGGCTTGCTTGATTCCTTCCTTTCTCATCGGGCTCATGCTTAGCCCGACCCAGGTCGCCCGCGTGGAGTCTGATTCGTTCGTGACGGTTTCCGGTCGGATCGGATCGACCCCTTCGGAAGGCACTTACGGGTTTCGTTGCCGACTGGTCACTTCGCAGAATCAATTTCTGCTGGCGGGCACAGGTTCATCACCCGTTCGGCTTGGCGAACAGGTCGAGGTCAAGGGAGTTCTTCGTCCGTTCCAGGAGGAGTCGAGCGCGGTCTACATACAGCGAGGCTTGCAGGGAAAGCTTCAGGTTGATCCTGGAGGAGTAGTTGTCCTATATCCAGCACCATGGCTCCTACGCGTGAGCGACTCTTTACGAGAGTCGTTCAAGGGGTTCTTGTCAAAGTCGCTCAAGAGTCGCGAGGCCTCGCTGGCTGGCGCTCTATGCATGAGTCTGAACGGTGAGATAGAACCTGAGATGATGGATTCGTTAAAATCCACCGGCACAATCCATCTTATTTCGGCATCTGGTTTGCACTTCATGTTTTTGAGCATGGCCCTGTTTGGGGTCTTTTCGGTGACGCCTTTGCCTCGACCTCTCGTCTGGTGGATCGTCGCGATGATCATGCTCATATATGGGCTGGCTGCCGGCCTCCACCCGCCGGTGATTCGCGCGATTTGTGTGATCTTGATTGCAAAAAGTGCAACGTTTTTCCGCCGTGACTTCGACACTTGGTCTGCGCTTGCGCTCGTCGGTGGAGGTTACTTGCTCTTCGAACCAAGGGCACTTTTTGAGATCGGGTTCCAACTATCTTTTCTGACCGTGGCGTTATTAGGGTTGGTGAGTTAACAAACCCAAAAAAGGAGGCAAGATAGGGGTGTAAAGGAAGCCCGTTCGTGCGGGATAGCCAAACACGCCACCCATACCCAGATTTCATACCAACACGGCAATTTAGGTCAT
>JBBRHU010000045.1:0-14156 GCA_038222255.1 Fimbriimonadales bacterium
GCAAACCCGTTGCCGCGCCAAATCCCGTTGAGCAAAGCAAGGTCCCGAGGGCTCCAGTGTCAATTTGAGAACGTACGAGATGATCTGAACCGGTTCGATCCCTCAAGCTCATGTTCACAATCAGCCGTCCTCCGTCGCTATTCATGTCGAGTACGGTCGAGCTTTTTGGTGGGACGTAGCCGCCTTGCGCGAATAAACGTATCCGCTTCGCGTCGTAATCAACCTGCACCACGTGTGCCCGGAAGAACGGAAGGCCGACGATGCCGAGAATCGGACGTCCTTCGTAGTGCGACAGGTCCGAGAGATCGAGTGCAGTGCCGAGGTCGTATGATTCGCTGGTCCCAACAACGTTGAATTTCGCGTTTGAGACTTCCGCATAAGCCGAACTCCCACTGCCGACACCGGTGGCGCCTCGAACCTCGCCGAGCTGCAGTTTTAGCTTTCTGGCAAGCCCAAGGTCAATGACGCAGGGGGCGGCCCCGCTGTCTAGAAGAAACTCAAATTTTTTGCCATCGACCGTCACCGGAACAAAGATTCGCCCTCCATCCAGCACAACCGGGAGTTCAACGGCAGCAGGACGCCCAGGTGGAGTCGCACCGGAAACGGCAAGAAGTGCGAGGCACACAAGCCTGGGCATGGCAGAGGATACGAAGGCGATACTGCTCCGAGTTCCTCGGCTGGGCATCCCACGTTTACGACCTAGATTTGACAAAAGCGCAAACAAAATTACACTTTTAGTAGACATTAGTCTATACTGTGCATCTAGGAGCCGAGTCACTTTGCAACCAACCGTTTTAGAGTCAAACCAAATCGCCGAAAGCGCACAAGACATCCAGATTCAGGAGGCGCTTCGCAAGTATTGGGGATTCGATTCGCTCCGTCCCCTTCAACACGAAGTTGTCGAAGCTGCGCTGGGCAACAGAGATGCGGTCGTCGTATTGCCAACGGGTGGAGGAAAGAGCCTTTGCTTTCAGTTACCGGCGGTCGTGAGTCAGAGCCTGACTGTCGTGATCTCACCCCTCATCGCGCTGATGAAAGACCAAGTCGATGCGCTCACGGTGGTTGGGGTTGAATCTGCGGCTCTGAACTCCTCGCTCAGCGCCGCTGAAGAGGAAGATGTCTATCGAAAGCTTGCTGACGGAACGCTCCGGCTTCTCTACGTCAGTCCTGAGCGGTTGCTTTCGCACGGTGTGATGCAGGTTCTCAAGCAGGCAGATTCAGGCCGAGGTGTCGCGCGTTTTGCGATCGACGAAGCGCACTGTATCAGCGCGTGGGGACACGATTTTCGCCCGGAGTTTCGCCAACTGAGCCGAATCAAGGAGGTTTTTCCTGGCGTTCCCGTGCAGGCATTCACGGCTACAGCGACTCCCAAGGTTCAGCGAGACATCGCCATTCAGCTCCACCTCGAACGTCCACGCAAGTTCGTTGGAGTCTTCGACCGACCGAACCTTACCTACCGAATCGTGGCAAAAGATGACCCGGTTCGCCGTACGGTTGAGGCAGTTCAGCGCTATCCAGACGAGGGAGTCATCGTCTATTGCCTTAGCCGAAAGGACACGGAATCGATCGCTAATGCGCTCGTCGCCCACGGAATTCCGGCGGTCGCCTACCATGCTGGTTTGCCGAACGAGGCGCGAAGGAAGATCAGCGAAGACTTTGCGACGGAGCGGGCAAACATCATCGTCGCAACCGTTGCGTTCGGAATGGGGATCGACCGGGCTAACGTCCGCTGCGTAATCCACGAATGCCTCCCAAAGAGCATGGAAGGCTATCAACAGGAGACTGGGCGCGCTGGGCGAGACGGGCTCCCGAGCGAGTGCGTGCTGCTGTACAGTCACGGCGATGTCACTCGACTGAAGAAGCTCCTGCTCGATGGTGATGCGGAGACAAACGCACACCATGCGAAGCTGCTCGAAGAAGTTCGCCAGTTTGCATCGTCGCATCGGTGCCGACATAAGTCGCTCAGCGAACATTTTGGCCAGACTTATGAAGTGCCAGACGACGGATGTGGCGCATGTGATGTCTGTCTCGGGGGCATGGCGCCTCTCGAGAACTCAACCCAAGTCGCTCACCAAATCTTAGCGACAGCCCTTGACCTTCTCGATCGAGGTCGAGGACGTTCATTTGGGGTTGCGTTCCTAGTTTCTGTCTTGGCTGGCTCGCGGGCAAAACGTGTCTTGGAACGTCATGGCGAACAAGCCCAAGGGTTCGGCGCGTTCTCTTCTGAGACAAATGAACGGATCGCCTCTTGGATCCATCAGCTTATGGACCTGGGATTGATGAACGTGTCCGAAGGCGAGTATCCGGTTGTCGAGATGACGGACCTCGGGCGAGACTTGCTCGACAGTCAAGGCGAAGTGCAGTTAATGGAAAACGTCGCCCTCATCGCCCCCGCGCGAGCCAAGAAGTCCAAGTCCTCTGACCAAAGCATCGAGAGTATGGACGACGCGCTCTTCGAAAAACTGCGTGCATGGCGTAGGTCGATTGCGAGCGAACGCGGCGTGCCCGCCTATGTCATCTTCCACGACGCGACATTGATGCGTGTGTCTGCGATCCGGCCGTCATCGGTGCACCGGTTTAGAGCAATCTCTGGGGTAGGAGACCGGCGTTCAGAAGAGTTTGGTGAAGCGATCGTTGCGGTCGTGAACGAACATTGCGCAGCGACAAATACTCCTCTCGACCAATCTAGCGCCGAGGAGAAACCTCGACCAGTGGCTCCGGTCACTGCCAAGGCTTCCTCCTATCACGCCCATTTTGTGCGCGGCACATCGATTGAAGAAACCGCCGAGTTGGGTGGCGTGAAGCCGTCGACAGTGTGGGCATACCTGGCAACCTGGATCGAATCCGATCGACCAAAATCCATCGCTCCTTGGGTAGCTGCTGACGTGCAGGAGAAGGCGATCGCAGCCTTCAAATCTGAAGGCATTGAGCATTTGAAGCCTGCCTTCGAGCATCTTGAAGGGGCCATTTCGTACGAAGTGCTCCGGGTTGTGCGAGCGTTTGTGAGGTCACAGGGTAGCGAAGCGCGGCTCGTGACGACCTAGCCTCCCCGCTGAAACAAGCCAGCGTCCCCGAATTCCGCCGATTGAGCCAGGACACCCGGCCCGTTTTAGGCGACCCCACTCGGAATCTGCCTCGATTAGTTCGGGCTGAATCGGGGAAGCATCGGCGATCCTGTCCTGTCGAGGGAGGCTCTTCAAGAAATTCGAAATGCCAATGAGCGAAGTGGATGGGTGGAGTGTCTCTCCATTCAGGATCTGGTGAGTCAACGCTCGACAGATCGCGGCGGCGAGGACGAATCCTGCCCCGTGATCGAGCGCTTGCGCCGGAAGTGGGAACGGCATTTCGACTCCCTTCACTCGCGAGCCTTCGGCGGCGATGCCGCAGCTCATCTGCACCAAACTATCAAAACCTCGCCTGTGTTCAAGCGCCCCGACCCAGCCGTAAGCGTTCAGCCGCGCGACGATCAGCGATGGATTCAGACGGTGGATATGATCGAGAGTAAAACCAAAGCGGTCGAGCGCACCAGACCGATAGCCGACCACCAAAACGTGGGCCTCCTTGAGTAGCCGCTCGAAGTCGGCCTTGCCGAGTGGAGTCGCAAAGTCCACGAAGGCACACCGCTTCCCCACGGTCATGTCGGGAAGCAACGCCGGAACCTCCTCAAATCCAGGAGGGTCTAGTCGAAGCACGTCGGCACCGTGCGCAGCCAACACTCGCGTGCACTCCGGCCCCGCAATCACTCGAGTAAGGTCGAGGACGCGCACACCTGCCAACATTCGCTCGTCTCGCAGATCCTCAGCGCGCTCACCTAACTGCCGAAACGCACATGCTGGTTCTGCAAGTGTCGTTGCTCCATCGGGGAGGAGTTCCCACTCCCCCTCGCTGTACATTGTCGCCGCACATCCCCCTTCCTGAACAACCCTTCTCTCGAGTTCTGACGCCTGCCACTGCGCGACGGCTTCGGCAACAAGTACACGGTCAGCGGGGACACCGAGCACTCGTAAAGTAGCCTCCCGATGATAGGGGTAGTTGGTGTGAAGCCGAATCCATCGATCCTTCGCCAGGTAGTCTCCCGCCACGGAGTCCCATGGGTTCGGCAGTTCCCAACCAACGGGTCGAAGCAGTGCTTCCGAACGGAATGCGGCACAAGCCTCAAGAGAATCGACCTCGACGGCGTCAATCTCGGCTTTGCCAGACCGAGCCGCATCAAGCTCAGCAACCGCTAGGGTAGCCGCGGATACGGTGGCGATTGCAAGTCCTTCGACGTCATAAACCGAAGGCAAGTATCCAGTTCGTGCGTTGAGTGTCAGGCGATCCAGCGCGGAGGCGACACCACCGAGGGTCGTCCAAAGTTGTTCCACTTGCTGCCCAACATCTCTCATCTCGAGTTTTCAAACGGACTGACTACTTCGATTTTAGCACTCACTATCGAACCTAGGCCGAACCCGATACTCACGCCGTGGATTGCTGGGTAGCATGGCCTCGTGATGCCAAGTCCAGCCCTTTTTGTCGCCGGTATGCTGTCTATCGCTCTAAGTTCAGGCCCCTTCCAACAGCAGCAAAAGCGAGATGGATACCGGAATACGCCGGTCATTCCTGGCCAGAAATGGCGAGTTCACGATGCTGATCGCCCCTACCCTCGCGAGGTCACGCCCGGCGCAGTAGTCGGCGCCCCGCCCTCAGATGCAATCGTGCTCTTTGATGGCAAAGACCTTTCCCACTGGCTCCAAAACGATCCGGGCGACGACTTGACGAAGGCAAAACCCGCCAAGTGGAAACTCGTGGACGGTTGCCTGCAAGTTGCGCCAGGTACGGGCAGCCTCTATTCAAAGGAGAAGTTCGGGGATTGCCAGCTTCACATCGAGTGGCAAGAAGCCGAAAACGTAACTGGCAACGGACAAAACCGAGGCAACAGCGGCGTCTTCCTGATGGGCCTTTTCGAGATCCAAGTTCTCGATTCTTACAAGCACGCCACCTATGCCGACGGGCAAGCGGCATCGCTCTACGGCCAGTGGCCACCGCTCGTCAACCCGATCAAAAAGCCTGGTGAGTGGCAGAGCTACGACATCATCTTCGAAGCACCGAAATTCGAGGGCGAAAAGCTAATCTCTCCCGCGTATGTGACCCTGCTGTTTAACGGCGTGATTGTTCACAATCGCCAAAAGCTCAACGGCCCTTCGGCTCACGCGTCGGTATTGCCCTACACCCCAATCCCCTCCGAAGCCCGAATCAGCCTCCAAGACCACGGCCCCCGCGAGCAACTCCGCTACCGAAACATCTGGGTTCGAAAGCTCACCGGCTACGACCAGCCCTGATCGTCGATCTCACTGCCCGTCGGTTGCGACGGGCAGACTCTGCTTCTTGCGAGTTGATCTCGCTGGGGACGATTCCCCCCAGCGCTCCTGGACTCAAGCAAAGAACGATATCGGCGATGACTCTTCGACCATCTTCATATCTCCTCCGCCAGACACGCAACTGGACCGCACGATTCCATCGCTAGATTTAGCCTCGGAATTCAGCAACCCTACCTTTCTCTACCGGGCAAGCGAGCATAGCAACAATGTCGTCCTCCCGAAATGCACTTGGGTCGTATCCGCCCAATCAGAACCACCTCACCACAGACTCCGATCGCGAACGAATCAATTCTGAGCAGTTGGGCTATGATGATGCACATATCCAAGGTGCCCTCTCTATGGTTCGAATAAGTCTTGCACTCTCCCTTCTTCTCGCCCCGCTTGCATCGGCTACCGCTCAATCAGTCGACCCGAGCCAGATAGCTGGCCTCGTCTGGAGAAACATTGGGCCGTTTAGGGGAGGCAGGGTTTCGGCGGTTTCTGGTGCGGTTGGGCAGCCGGGCGTGTTCTATATGGGCTTGCCCCTGGGGGGTGTCTGGAAGACGACAAGCGCGGGGACGACTTGGTATCCGGTTTTTGATTCGATCAAAGAGGCATCCTCGGTGGGAGCGATTGAGGTTGCACCCTCAGACCCGAACGTGATCTATGCCGGCATGGGCGACCTCATTACGGGTGGCGGCATCAATGAAGGCAACGGCGTCTACAAATCGGTGGACGCGGGCAAGACTTGGACGCACATGGGACTCGCCGACACAAAGCAGATTCCGTCAATCTTAGTCGATCCCAAAGACCCGAACATCGTGATGGTTGCAGCCCAAGGCAACATCCGTGAGAAGTCGAAGTCTCGCGGAATATTTCGCAGCACGGACGGTGGCAAGACTTGGGCGCAGACGCTGTTCGTTGACGAACAGACCGGAGCGCAAAAGATCACATGGGCATCCGATCACCCAGAGGTGATGCTCGCGACGACGGTTCGACACTACAACCCGCCGAGCCAGGGTCCGCGCGGTGGTGGACAAGGAGTGGGGATGGTCGGGGGTGGGACAGCGCTTTACAAGTCGACCGACAAGGGACTCACCTGGAAGGAGATCCAGAGCGATAGCTTGCCGACAGTATCGGGGCGAACGAGTGTCGCAATTGCGATGGGGACCAACGCCCAGCGGATGTTTCTCGTTGGCAACTTCGGGCTTTACAGGTCAGACAATGGAGGTACGACCTGGCGACACATGGCCGCGAACGACCGACGAGTCGGCAACGGACAAGGCGGCTACAACTGCGGTGTCTACGTCAATCCGAAAGACCCGAACACCGTCTATGTCATCAGCACGTGCAGCTATATTTCCCGAGACGGAGGGAACACTTTTACAGGCTTTAAGGGAGCCCCCGGCGGGGACGACCCACAGCAAATGTGGCTAGATCCAACCGACGGCAACCGGCTCTTTCTAGGTACCGATCAAGGTGCAACCGTCTCTTTAGATGCGGGCCAAACCTGGAGCAGTTGGTACAACCAGTCGACCGCTCAGGTCTATCACATCTCCGTTGATAATCAGTTTCCCTATTGGGTTTACGCAACCCAGCAAGACAGTGGAGCGGTGGCAACCGCGAGTCGAGGCAACTTCGGCGCAATTACACCCCTAGACTGGCTCCCCCACCCCGGCTACGAATTTGGTTCTATTGTCGTCGATCCGCTTAATCCTAAAGTGAGCTACTCAGGCGGCTCAACGGGCGGCATCATCAAGGTCACTTATCCCAGCGGCCAGTGGGTCAACGTTAGCCCGAACATGGACAGCCGAGCTGGATTGCGAAAAGCACCTAACCAGCCCTTGCTCTACTCGCCCACCAACCCGAAAGAACTCTTTGCCGGGTTCCAATATTTGATGTCAACCACGGACGGTGGCGCGCACTGGACAAAGCTAAGCCCGGACCTAGGATTTGCAAAAGGAGTCACGCCTCCAAAACCAGGAACGACGCCACCAGTGAATCGAGGAGGATCTGATTCCTTCGGCTTTGGAGATGAGGAGGAGCAAGAGATGGAAGAACAACAGGCCAACGCGCCTGGCGGTTCGATCGAGTCGTTCTCGCCATCATCCATCGACGGCGGAACGATTTGGGTCGGAACTACAAACGGGTTGGTCAAACTCACTCGCAACCATGGCAAGACTTGGGACGACGTTTCTATCCCAAAGCTTCCAAACCCAACTGCGGCCGACATTTCCGCGATCGATGCATCTCATCTTGACCTTGGAACTGCTTACGTGGCGATCGACTACCATCGTGCCGGAGATCTGAAGCCTTACTTCTACCGCACGCGAGACTTCGGCAAAACTTGGACGAAGATTGTCACTGGCCTCCCGACCGACCTTGCAAGCGGTAGCTACGCTCGTGTGATCCGAGCAGATACCAAGCGCCGGGGACTGATCTATGCCGGTACCGAGAGCTTCGTGTATTTCTCAATCGACGACGGCGATCACTGGCAGTCGCTTTCGACAAACTTGCCGAATACTTCCTACCGCGACATGGTGGTGAAAGGGAACGACCTGGTCGTCGGCACCTATGGTCGGGGTTTCTGGGTCCTGGATGATCTCTCACCTCTTCGAGAGCTTTCGGCAATGGTGGCGTCCGAGCCAGTGGTCTTATTCACGCCTGGAGATGTTGTGCGGGTACGAAGAAATGTGAACGGAGACACTCCATTTCCGCCCGAAGTAACCCACGCGCTTAACCCACCCGCAGGTGCGCTTCTCTATTACTCGTTGGCGACTAAGCCCCTCGGACCGATCAAGATCGAAATCTCGGATAGCCGTGGCCGAGTCGTACGAACGATGACGAGCAATCCGATCTCGACAGTGAAGGCCGCGCTGCCGCCGATCCCCGACTTTTGGATTGAACAGCCGATGCCGCTTCCGACAGAACTCGGCCTAAACCGAGTGAATTGGAACCTAAGGATGGAGGATCCTCCTGCGTTCAGTCGCAACTATGAAATCAACGCAAACCCGGGCCTCACCCCCGCTTCGCCCGAAGGTCCGCTGGTTGCACCAGGCGTTTACACCGTCAAACTCACGGTTGACGGCAAAAGCTGGAGCCGGTCGTTTACCGTTTCAAACGATCCTCGTTCGCCTGCGTCGCCGACCGAGCTCACCTCGCAATCGGAAATGCAGATGCGGCTGTTCGATTCCATCCAGTCGGCATGGGAAGGCTATCGTCAAGTGACGCTTCTCAGATCCACTGTGGCCTCGGCGCAAAAGGGGCAACTTTCGGAAGCGGTTTCGACCGCGCTAGTGGATTTCGATGACAAGCTGAATCGAGTCGGTGGATCAGGCGGAGGTGGAAGACGATTCGGAGGAGGTCAGGGCGGCGCGAATGTTGCCCCAACCTTTGCCGGAACGCATGGATCCCTCTTGCGGTTGATGAACGAACTTGATTCAGGAGACCTCGCGCCAAACGCAACGATGGTGGAAATATTCAGCAACGCCTTAGCTCAACTAGAACAGGTCAAAAAGGCTTGGCAAGCTATCGAGGAAAAGGACCTTGTGGAGATGAATGCGCTACTCGTCAAGAACAAGCTCAAGCCGCTTACCTCTCGAACAAAGTAAGTTGCTGGTGGCAGACCGGCCACCAAAACATCTGGGTTCGAAAGCTAACCAGCTACGACCAACCCTGATCCTGTGCGTCCCGGTGCGCGTTGCGACGCGCACCAGGACAGACCTGTGTTAACCGAGTATTCGTCTTCTGATCACGTTTATTCCAAGTCCAGAGAAGTTCGTCAGACCGTTTGCCGTTTTGAATCCACACCATACGATTGGTTCCACGCGGTTGATCTTCACTTTTCCTCCTTCGAATTTTGAGGCATCCGCGCCGAGGGCCTTTGTTAGCCGATCTTGTAGCTTCTTCGAGAGCTGATCCAACCGGCACTCATCCTTTCCACTCAGTGCGTCTTCCTGAAGCGCGAACCGCCGGAGCAAGTCGTCTTCACTCTTCTTGATCCGCGCTTCTTCCTCGGCTAAGACTTCCATCGCTCTGGCGACCAGTTTTGATCGCTCAGTTAAGGCGGCGGCCGTCGAGAATCGGAAACAAAGGTCATTTGCAGAAGAGGTGACATCCACAGTTCTAGTGGATTCAATGCGCTTTGCCTCTTTCTGCAGCAGTTCCGGAGGAGGAGGCGGTGACGTCGGAAGTTGGCTCGTCCCTGGGCCCGTGTCGAAAGTTACTGTTTTAGATTTCCCGTCGATGCTGATAACCGCCTCGATGCGCGAACTGATTCCCACCTCCGTTCCAGGTGTCTGCATCTGGGCTGTCCAGTCTGCAAAACGCTTCCCTGCGACAAACATCTTGTGAAGCTGTTCGAGATCCTTTCCCGAGAGTGTAGGAGTCTCTATTCCAGACTTCTGCTTGCTTATCAGATAGGCGAAGAGGTCTGACACGCCAGCAGAAATCTGCGTAGAGATTTTTTCGCGGTCAAGAAAAATGACCACGCCGCCTCGCACAAATTTGGTATACGGCCCAGATTGAGCCCCAGGAGCCGAGAGTCCTTTCTTCTCAAATTCGAGTAAAGACTCACGATCTTGAGCAACCACGACCCATAGTTGCGGTCGAGGTGGAAGAGTTTGCGCTTGAGCCAGAGCCCCTATAACGACTAGTGCGAGTGAAGTGACCATAATTGTTAGCCGACGATAATCTGATGCTGACCAGTGAAAGTGTCTGTCACTCGGTCTCGCATAGCTGAAGGCCACCATTCGAGGTACCACTCCTGATCATAGTCGTAGTATCGATAGTAGGTTTCTGATTCACCTAATGCCGGGGCAGGCAGACCACCTAATGGTCCATAGATGCTGAATGTCGTTGGCCAGCTGCCTAACGTTGCTACCCAAGACGTCCATGGCCATGCCAAGGTCGGATTGCCATTGCAGTCATCGACGAGGGTCACCGAATAACTGTATGCCTGTACGTGCGCCTTGGGTCCTTGCTGCGTATTGACAACTGCTGAGTAACTGTCTATCCAGTCATCGACCTCATCTGGAGGCGTGACCACAGTGATAGCCTTTGCCAGGGAAGTGAATGCGAAGAATGTTGCAAACACTATGAGTTTATAATAACACATTGTGTTCATATTTGGGAGTTTTTTAATTTTTTAGGTTCTAGATCGTCTGGTGTACGATGCTGTATTCTTCTTCCCTTGACTTGCATTAGAGGCTAACTCGCCCTTACAGTCGATAGTCTTCCTTCAGAAGCACCTGCAGATGCGTACAAGCGTTGTAACATGCATCTTTTTGCATGTTGCGAAGGCTTCGATACCGAATCCTCTGGAAGCGAAAACTAACGAGCTCCGAGCAACCCCTTAAGAGTAGTCTGCAAGGGTTGGTTGGGCCAGGATTGGCGGTTTCTCAGTTCGGCAACTCGTTCGCCTTAGACGGGTGCAAGTCTTACTTTCGAACCTAGCTCACCTGAATTTTGCCAAAGTGTTAAGGTTGTCGCCGTCCAGCGAGGCAAACTGAGAGTGAGATGAACTGGAAGAACGAACTTCGTGAAATCCTCCCTGCACTTGGACATCGCAACTGGATTCTGATCGCCGACGCGGCCTATCCTCAGCAGTCAGCGGCAGGCGTTAAGGTGATCGTGACCGATCACTCGTTGCCCCATGTCCTCAGAGACACGGTTGAGATCTTGGGGAAGATGAAGCATGTCAAACCAGTCGCGGTGCTTGATGCCGAGCTTGGATTCCTCTCCGATGACATGGCTCCCGGAGTCGAAGCTCTCCGCACGGAGCTCGACGGAATCCTTGCCGGGGTTGATCGAGAGTTGGTCTTGCACGAGGAGCTCCTGGGCTCCCTATCCGAAGCCGCCAAGAGCTACTCGATGCTCGTAATCAAAACCCCATGTGTCATTCCATACACAACAGTGTTCCTGCGCCTTGAGTGCGGATATTGGGGCGCAGCGCAAGAGGCTGGCCTGCGGGCGAAGATGGCGGGTACCGCACATGGATGAACCCGAACAGTACGCTGTCCGGGTGAAGTTTCCTAGTGCACGGTGGTAGGAACGCGGGCCTACTTGCCTACGACGATGATCGAGAATGAACCTGGAACCAGCGGCCCGCGGCCTCGCGCACCAGCTTTGACTGGACCGTACTCGGCGGCGATCAGCAGAATTCGGCCGGTCTTAGTGTCAAGCGTCATCGTCTTCGCTCCCGGAAGGGTCTTCAGGTTTTGCGTGACCTCAAAGCTTGTCGGGCTCTTCTCTTTGATGATCGTCAATGTTCCATCGCCGTTGGAGCTGTAAGCTTCGTTGGTTGCAGGGTTGAATCCGGCTCCGTCGGTTCCTCGTCCGATCGGCAAATCGCCAAGGATCTTGCCATCTCGCGCATCCATCATCACCATCCGTTGGGGTTCGCGGCAGGCGACAAAAAGGATGTGGTTCTTCACGTCGAGCGCAAGTCCAGCACATGTTCCTCCTTTTCCCTTGAGGCTGTATGTGTTCGTCAGTTTCATCGACCTGGCATCGACAACCGCGACGCTGTCCTTGTCTTCAAGGTCAATGTAAATGTGCCCGTTGCCGTCGGTTGCGGCCTGCTCCGGTGCACCACCAAGGTCGATCGTACCGAGAACTGTTCCTTCCTTGGCGTCAATCACCGTGACATTCGGAGCACTGTGGCTCAAAACAAAGATGCGATGGGTGAAGGCGTCGGCCAAGATTCCGTCGGGGCGACCTTCCACTGGAATCGTCTTCGTCGGCTTCAATGTCGTGGTATCCCACATCGCAACCGGACTGCTCGAGGAGAAGCCGGTGTGATAGGTGGCATCCGTGGCTGCACCTCGGGCATTGGTTTTTGGTAGCTCGCCTAGCGGTGCGAGCGAATCAAGATCAAAAATCGAGACTCGGGGTGCGGTTCCACCACGGGCGATATAAACCTGCCGCCTGGCGACGTTAGCATAAACATAGTCAAAGCCGCCGTCGCCACCCACGCGTGCGGTCTTGATGATCTTGTATGGCCCTTCGGCCGGTTTGGGAACAGGAGCGAGTTGGCCGATACTTAGAAGTGCGATTACGGTAAGTAGATGCATAGAGATTGCCCTATCCTGAAGTCTAAGCACATCGGCAGCGAAGAAGCCCTGAGATTGTCTTAAGGCTCCCGTCATCAGTCAGGGTCAGACTAATTACCTCAGAGGTGCCTCTTCCAAAATGCTTCCATCACCCTTCTCAAGTGGAGCGAAGTATTATCTCCCTCGCTGATGCCGTGCGCACGCATCGGATAGGACAGCATCGAAAAGAGTTTGTTGTGGCGGATCAACTCATCGGTCAACAACTCGAAGCTCTGGTAGTGAACGTTATCATCGCCCGTTCCGTGGATGATGAAAAGCTCTCCGTCAAGATTCTTGGCCTGATAGATTGGTGACCCTTCCCGATAGCCTTTCGCGTTGTCGCTCAGAAGGCCCATGTACCGCTCTTGGTAGGTTGCGTCGTACAGCTTTTGATCCGAGACGAACGAAACCGCAATGCCCGTTCGGTAGATCTCAGGGTGGCGGAACATGCAGTTCAGAGTCATCTGCCCACCGCCACTCCAGCCCCACATCCCCGCGCGCGTGGAGTCGATGAATGGATAGGTCCGGAATATCTCTTGCGCTGCTTTTGCCTGATCCTCAACCGCAAGCACGCCGACCCGGCGGTAGATCGACTTTCGCCACGTTCTCCCGCGGGGAGTTGCAGTGCCTCGGTTGTCGATGCTGATCACAATGAACCCCTGCTGGGCGAGATGTTGATGCCACAGTCCTGAGTTCCCGTCCCAGTTGTTCTGCACAGTCGTGCCCGCTGGCTCACCGTAAACATAGAAGATCACGGGATACTTCTTACTCGGGTCGAAATCGACCGGCTTGATCATGTAGGCGTCGAGCTTGTCATCGCCGATGTCGACCTTGAAGAACTCCTTGGGCCGGAGGCCAAGTTGGTCGACTTGCGCTTTCAGGGCGCGATTGTTCTCAAGCTTTTTGACCACTTTATGGCTGGGAAGCTGGACCAAGTCAAACTGGTTCGGCGTCGTAGAGTTGTTGAATGTGTGGATTGCCCACTTGCCGTCGATCGACATTTGGTACGAGTGATGTCCACAGTCACCCACGGGTGTTACTCGCTCCGCTGTCCCGGTTCCGTCCAGACGACTGCGGTACAGATATCGCTCAGTGAAACACTCCGGCGAAGCGATGAAATAGACGTAGCCGCTCGCAGGGTCGATGCAGTTGATGTTGACGACATCGAAGTCTCCGTGGGTGATCGGCTTGGTTCGCTTACCGTCGCGCGAAACTCGATAGAGGTGCCGCCAGCCGCTTCGCTCACTTGTCCACGTGAACCAGGATTCGTCTTCGAGCCAGCGGATGTTGTCGTGGACATCTAAGAACGCCCGATCTCTCTCGGTCAATATGTTCACGAGCGACAGTGTGTTCACGTCGCCGACCCATACCTGGTTCGTATTTTGGATGCGATTCAGTTGCTGGATCATCACCTCATTCGAGTTGGGGATGAAGTCCATTCTTGCGAGGTAGTGATCTGCGGGATCGCCAGGAATCTCAAACCAACGAGCCTCACCACCCTTCGCAGGCACAACGCCGACCTTCACCGCCGACAGCTTCGTACCAACTTTGGGATACGGCAACGGAATCGGCTTGGAATAGAGTTCCGACACGTTGTCGATCAAGTAGAACGTGCCGATGTCTTTGGTGTCTGATTGCCAGAAGGCAATTGACTCACCATCTGGGCTCCACCGAAACCCGTCGCGGCAACTGAGCTCTTCCTCGTACACCCAGTCAAAGGTGCCGTTGA
>JBBRHU010000046.1:0-14112 GCA_038222255.1 Fimbriimonadales bacterium
GAGATCGAGGCTCTGGGTCGCCGCGCTTTGCCACTCCAAATGGACGTGCTCTCAAAGTCGGAGGTCGATGCAGCGGTGGCGAAGACCCTCGCCATGTTCGGGCCAATCGATGTGCTCGTCAACAACGCTGGTGGCGGACGAGTCGCCTCGGCTCTCGACGTAACGGA
Organism: Fimbriimonadales bacterium; assembly: GCA_038222255.1. Lineage (GTDB taxonomy): Bacteria > Armatimonadota > Fimbriimonadia > Fimbriimonadales > Fimbriimonadaceae > Fimbriimonas. The sequence continues at coordinate 168 of JBBRHU010000046.1, forward strand.
AGAGATGTTCGACTGGATCGTCGGGGCTAACCTTCGCGGAACATTCTTCGTTTCCCAATCGGTGGGACGCGCAATGCTTACGCAGGGCGGAGGTTGCATCGTGAACATCGGGAGCCAAGCCGGTGCGGTCGCCCTGCCGACGGAGAGCGTGTACTGCGCAGCGAAGGCGGCTGTCGCTCACCTCACGAAGTGCCTCGCGGTGGAATGGGCTCCACTTGTCCGAGTGAACTGCGTCGCGCCTACTTTCATCCGCACTCCCGGCACCGAGCCCGCGCTATCCGACGTAGAATTCGAGCGGCATGTACTCGACATGATCCCCCTAGGTCGCATCGGAGAGGTCGAGGACGTGACGGGGGCTGTGACGTTCTTGTGCTCCGAAGCTGCTCGAATGATCACGGGCGCGACGTTGCTGGTGGACGGCGGCTGGACGTTGCGATAGTGTCTAACCGTCTGGTCGAATATGCCGGCCCCGACCCCTAGCGGTTGCGTTCGGGTGTAACTGTAGAAAATTCAGTGAACGCGTTCACTGAATTTCGTGCAAACTCTTGATATGTTGATTCGAACGATTGGAACGCTCACGTTGGCGGTTGGGCTATTTCTTCCTGTGGGGGCGCAGCGGGCTCGACCAGCCCCTCGAGCAATCTTCGTGGCCCTGAATGGCGACGATGCGGGTCCCGGCACCACGGACCGGCCCTACCGAACCATCCAGCACGCGACTGATACTGCAAAGCCACGAGACAGCGTCACTATTCGTGCAGGCGATTATAAGGAGGAAGTGCGCCTGACGACGTCCGGTAGCTATTTCGGTCGTGCGATCGTCATTCAGGCGGAAGCAGGAGCTAAGGTTTCGTTGACCAGTCTCGACACCGCCGGCCAAGATCACCTTACAATTCGAGGCCTGACCGTGTCGGGATCGAAATACGTCGGCATTACTGTCTCCGGCTCCTTTCGAGTCCGGCTAGAAAATTGCCGCACCGAGAACACCCCCGCTTCTGGGATTCTCGTCGACAAGTCGAACGACGTAATCGTTTCCCATTGCGATGTAACGAAAGCATGCGTTCGTGGCGGCGAGGAGTCCATCAGCATTAAGCGCTCAGTCCAGGTAACGCTTGAAGACTCAGAAGTCCACGACACCTTCCACGAGGGAATCGATGTCAAAGAAGGATCGAAAGAGGTCATCGTTCGTCGCAACCGAGTTCATCATGTCGAGCGTCAGGGTCTTTACGCCGACGCTTGGGACGCCGACACGGGCAACATTCGATTCGAAAGCAACATCGTCCACGACTGCATGGTTGGCCTCGTCGCATGCACCGAAAGCGGCGGCCTCTTGCACGATGTCACGTTCGTGGGCAACGTTGTCTATGACTGCAAAGGGCCAGGCATGATGGTCGCGAAATGGGGAGGTGCCGATTCCACCCACCGCATTCGAAACGTGGCCTACTTGAACAACACGGTTGTGAACTGCAGTGGTCCAAGCAAATCGGGAGGGATCTGGGCGGGCGGAATGCTCATGGAGAACGACCAAGCGGAAGGTGTCACCGTGGTCAATAACGTGCTGAGCGGGAACGGATACGCCCAGCTTCGAGTGGCAAACGGGCTTCCCCCCAAAGGCGTCGTCGCGAAGGGCAACTTGATCGATGGTCCCGGCGAAAACATCACAGAAGGCAACCTCGTCCAAAAAGTTCGCTTCGTGAACGCGGCGGCCAAAGACTTTCGCCTCGCACCTGGGTCGCCGGGCATAGACGCCGGACTTACTGTCGTCGGGATCGGAGAAACCGACGCCGCAGGTAAGCCTCGAGTGCAGGGTCGCCGCATCGACATCGGAGCTTTCGAACGCTAGGAATCACCTCACTGCCGTAATTGCGAGGAGCGCAGGAATTCCTCGTCGATCTTGCCCGAACTCAAGCCCGATGGACTCGATGACCACTCCGGGCTTGGGATTGGTCCACTGCATCATGTAAGCAGTGGCCGATGCTTCACCGCCAGGGAAGGGCTTTGACCACGCGACGCGCGCGCCGGGAAGGTCTACAGGTGAGGCTTGTCGGTAGTCATCAATGTCGACCTCCGCAATAACAGGCACGCGGACCGTGGTGCCATCGGCATATTTGATCACGTAGCGAGCCATTTCATACCGCTTTCCCTGCCGTCGCTCTCGATCGTCACGCCGGCGATCGATTCGCGCGGTATGGAGAAAGAAGAGTGCGTTCGCCTTAGCGCTGACTTTAATCCCCTCAACAGAACTCGGCAGATTGCCGGGGACGCCATCGCCACCCAACACCACCGCCGTCGGTACAGGCGAAGTCGGAAAATCGTAGACATCGAACTGCACACTTCCGAAGGTTTGCTTGCCGGAAGGCAGGTCAGCAAGGGTCTTCTTTGGGTCGCCAAACCAACCGCGTTCGTTGCGAAACGCAGTGGCCTTGCCCGCCAAACTGACGGGAGTGTAGGTAAGCCCTCGGGACCCTGGCACGACCACGTTCGCCCCGCCCGAGAATCCAGCCCCCAAGTTTCGAAGGATCGCGGCGAGAATCGACCGCTTTTTGGTCGAATTGACCGGCACTGCTTCTTTATCGAGAAACGCCAAATTAGCGAGCACGATGTTGCCTCTTCCTTGCGGGTAACGAACGATTCCACCCACGTTCAGCAGAGCGCGAACCTTGGCTGACCAGTCGGGGGCGCGTGCTGCCTTGAGGAAGATGTTATCGATTCCGACGACTTCGTTTGTCGCTCCATCGTTCTTTGTCCATTCGAGAATGGAGAGCCGGATTGTCTTGGCAGTTCTTGCTGGAGCGATGGTGAGAACCTGCGGATCGATGTTGGGCTTCACATCGAACGTGATCTGGGGGCCACCGTCGAACGAGAGACCGATCTTTGTAACTTTATGGTAGAAGCCATTTCCGACCCAGGTCAACTCGTTGAAAGGCATCGCCTTCGGAAAAGTCATTGTGTACTCCGGCTTGCCCGACGCGAGCGCAAACGAATAGATATATTTCCATCCGTCCGCCGACGCGAACCCATTCACCGTGTTGTAGAGCTCCTCATTGGCCAGGATCGCAAATGGCGCGACGTCCGAGGTGTCCACAACATAGCTAAAAATGTCCTTTGCGACAAACATGTCGTCGTTAAAGCCGAACATTCTCTCGCTTGAATACATGACCACATCACCAGTCGCGATCCCAATCGCGAGCGGATCTCGAGGCACCGCAAGCGCGGTCTTTTCGCGACGGAAGGGCCGGATAATATGGTCGACACCGACAATGCGGTTATAGTCCTCAAGGCCGGCTGGAGTGAGGCCGTTCAAAACAAGCGACCCTCCTCGCTCGGTAAAGGTACGAACCTTGGGCAGATTTGCAGCGAGCTGGGCAAGGTTTGGCGGGGTCGCTGAAACAACCGCGATTCCGTTTCCTCGAATAGCATCGAGGGCGCTTGTAGCCGCTGTCCGGCGGACCCCAACCGCATCCAAAGCTGCCGTCAGATTTGCGTCGCCCACAAAAGCACTCACGGGGCGCTCGACAAATTTGTATGCCGCGGCATGCTGTAGTAGGTTCGCCAGCAGAATTCGAGACGGGCCGCCGTGGACAAGATTTTTGCCGACCTGGAGCTGGCAAAGAAGCACAACTCCCTTCCCTACCGGCACCTCAGCGAGGGCCGTCTGGCTGAGCCGAGAACCGACTTGCACAAGCGAACGGACTCCTTTTACGGGTTTCACATAAGCGCGCTCGTAGAGTCGAGCATTACTCCCCCAGCTTCTGAAATCAAAATCCTTCAGCCCGCTCATCGTGGGGTGGGTCGTGTCTTCGGCAAAGCCGTATGCCCCTCTGCCCTCCCCAACTTCGAGGTCCGTCGGGAGCGCACCAAACCGAAGCGGATGCTTCTGCTCAAGCACAATCACCCGGTGGCCGTCGAAGGCGTACGCCGCCAGCGCGGGGTCGGTGCTTTCTTTTTCTGTCAGTGCATCTGGTCCGACGATAAGCGTGGGCACGTCTGACGGCAGGCCGGTCAAGCTTGAAATCGATCTGAATCGAACCTTTCGAGCCGTCAGAAAACTCGTCACGGTTCCACCAGGATCGTACACGGCGAACGGGATCGCTGGAAGCGCGACATCGGGAAGGATGACCACCTGCTTAGTGTCCTTGAAGACAGACTTCCCACTCGCCTGGAGCTCGAGCATCAGCTTCGCGCTGGTGCGAGCTGCGCCCTTTGGAAGTGCAATGCTGATCTCGAATGTTTGCTTTGTGCCGGGATCGACCCTCACTTCCTTCGACCCCTTGCTCAGAGTCTTTTCGCCGACAAGCAGCGACCAACTCGCAGTGAGCGGCGTGGAATCGTGGGAGTCGTTGAACACGCCGAGCGTGCGTTTAATCGAAGTGCCGCCTTGGAAGCTCCAATCCTGCTGGCGAACCAACAGCGCCCTCTCGGCATTCGCGGTGTACTTGTCCGGGAACTGTTTTCCTTCGTCTCCGATCCAGAGATGGAAGGCGGTGAACGCGCCGGACCAGCGATAGCCTTCCGTGATCAAGCGCTGGACTTGAGCCATGCCTCGATGCGCGTCAGTCTTGCCGCCGAACGCCTCTTCTCCTTGGATCCAAGCGTAATCCGCAGGATTGATCCCGCTGGCAAAGTAGTCTTCTCCCGCATATCGGGGCCGATTACCATCCCAGGTCCAGCGTCCGCGTCCGCCACCGTTAGGCTGTGCGGTGTACGCGAGGTTTGGATAGTCGTCGGGCTTATTTGTGTAAACGTAGTGGTCGCCGTGGATTGGCAAGATGTTGGCTTTGCCCGCCCCGCCCCCATCTGTCATCGCCAACCGGGTCGGATCAACTACCTGAACGGCCTTGATTGTCGCATCCATATCCGCCTCAAAGGCGTCCATTCGGTCGCCATAGAGGTTGATGCAGTTGATATAGAGCCATTCGTTTTCGACTGACCAGACGTTTACGCTCGGGTGATTTCGCTCTCCCTTAACCTGAGCGACCATTTGGTCGCGCACGTTTTGAAGGAGCGGTTTATTAATGCCCCCCGCGGGATCGATCGCCATATATCCGATCGCCTCGCCATCGAGCGGGCCACAGCGGCGGACGGTCACCCCGTTCTGGTCGCACCAGTCGAGTGCGTTGTCGTATGGCATGCCGAGCCAGTGAATGCCGCCCCCGTTCTGAGCTGCGCCAGAGATGCGAACGAAACGTTGCCCGGTCTTGCGATAGTTAGCGAGCCAAGTTGCAGGTGTGTCACCAAGAGTCAACTCCGCCCACCCGTGCCAAATCACGCCATTCAGCCGGTAGTTTGGACCGTCGGTGGTCCACTCGCGGAATCCAAACGGGGTCTCGCTGACGTCCACCGGGGATCCGCCGACCGAAATCGTTGTTCGTAATCCATACATCTTCGGCTGGTCTGGCCACCAGAGTTTAGGATTTGCCCAAGCGCCGCCGAGCGTTAGGCTATTGTCGACGCCAGGCTTTAGATCGACTTCGGTCGCTGCGATCTTGGATGCGACCTGCTTAGTTTCCGGGTCGATGGCTTCAATGGTAATGGTCGCGTGCCCGTTCCCCCGCACCGTCAGATCTGCGTCCAGTCGCTTACGAGAAACACTTGGTCTGACGAAGACATCGCTCGCAAATGCAGGTCCACCAACGGTGAGTTCGGGTGTGTCGAGGAGGCCCGACTTGAAACAACCCCAGACAGGATAATCTAGCCGAAGAAATCCCTGGTGGTCGTTTGCCACCGGAAAGGCGAAGCTCTCCCGGATCTTGGCCGGGTTAGCAGGGTTTTGGGTAAAGCCGTACCACGCGTCGCGGATTCCAACGAGGACCTCGTTCACACCAGGCTTGACGGCAGCCGTGACATCGCAGCTCCACTTAACGAACGGGTTCTTGTTAAAGCCCTGCGTTTGGCCGTTGACAATCACCGTGGTATTCAGGCTGTTCTGGCGGAAGGTTAGGCTGAACGACCGATCCGCCTGGGCCCGAGGAACGTCGAAACGGGTGCGATACCATACTCGATGGGCGAGCACGAGATCGGGGCGTTTCTGAGCCTTATCCCCTGGCACCTCGATCGCGGTCCAAACCGGCTTCTGGTCGAGTTGCACCATGGGCGTGGCCACTAGTGCGGGTGCGATTTCGTCGTCTCGGGCAATCTCCCAGTCCCCGCTGAGCTTGACCGTCTGGCGTTCCGGACCTGACTTGTCGGGGACTTGGAACACCAGTTTTTCTGCTTCTCTGTCTCGTGCAGTTCGGGGGTCTTGCCCGGGCTGCCACTTTCCGTATGGACGAAACGGGAAGTCAACAATCGCGAAGGCATCCGAACCATAAAGCACATCGCCCTTCGGCTTTGGAATGTGTATTTCGAGCTTGTGGGCACCCTCGGTCAGCTTCACCGAGCCCATATTTAGCCAGGCTACTCCGTTCCATGTGGCTAGCTCCGTGAGGTCGATTGTGGGCTTCGTCGGCTCGATGAGCTGCCATGGGCCGCCATCGACTCGCCATTCGAACGGAGATCGCGCGGTTTCGTAGCCCAGTCGGTGCCAAAAATCGCGCGACCCCGCTCCCGATTTGAAATCGTAAGACAAGTTGACGCCTTCATCAGGCACCTTGCCGGTGATGGTAAGCCATTTCTCCCCTGAGAGCAGACTCGCCCGGCCCGGAGCGCCTGCTCCGTACTTCACATTTGCCGACGTGGGGTTTTCACCTTCCAGCCATATCGTGCCGGTCGCTTGGGAGCTAAAAAGCGCGAGGGCTAGAAGAATCGTCATGGACTGAATATACGCGTTAACGGCTGGCAATTGCCATGGCTAGAGATATGCCGGTGCGGCCTGATATACTTTACGCGTTAACCTGATCAAGTAGCTGCTGAATTCATTGGCCGTGCAGATGCAAATCCGCTCGTGGAACTTATCGGTTGGCATGGAAGAGATCCCAGTTGTCTAAGGTTAATGTCGCATTTTTTGGAGCGGGAAGCTATGTCTTCGGCCCGACTCTCATCTCCCAGTGCGTTGTCGAGAATCGCATTCCCAGCCTATCTTGGAGACTGTTTGATCCGGACTTTGAGTCCGTGCAGCGCATGGCTTCGATCGGCCAGAGGATGGCAAGTTCGGCAGGAATCGAGGCCGATTTCGTCGCGTTTGACGATCCTGACCAGGCGCTCGACGGAGCAGATTTTGTCGTTTGTAGCGCGGCGGTTGAACTGAATCGACGGTTTGAGCTCGACCGTGCGATTATCCAGAGAGCCTATCCCGGGCATGTTCTAACGGAGTTTGGAGGAGTCAATGGCGTTAGCTCCACTTTACGTCAAATGACCATGATCTCGGACCTTGCGCGTCGGATGAGACAACGATGCCCCGAAGCCTGGCTCCTCGATATCTCTAACCCCTTGCCCCGCATTTGTCAGATTGCGCACCAGGAGGGAGTGAAAACAGTCGGATTTTGCTCAGTTTCGATTTCAGGTTTCGGTCGCCTTCATGAGATATTCGGTGGTGCCCCGACGTCATACCCTTTTCGCGAGGCGCAAGAGCGATTCACCGTCCAAATGGGAGGCACCAACCACCTCAGTTGGCTCATCGAACTTCGCGATAAAGCGACTGGAGAAGACTTGATGGACGAGTTGCGGACTCGCCTTCAGGCCCGTGCGGGTCAAGTTCGATCCAAGTGCGAAGCCTACGGAAGAAAGACAGGTTTTATGCTGATGTCGGGAGATGAACATGTGCAAGACTTCCTCCCTCTCGACGGACTAGAACACTCCCTTGAGTCCGTCAGCCATGGCACCAACGAGGAACGGGCTGCCCGTGTTCGACTCTTTTCTGACCTAGCAAACGGCCGGTGCGCTATTTCGGAACTTAAAGTGAAGCCCTCGTGGGAGCGGCCCTCCGACTTTATTCAGGCGATGATTGAGGCAAGCGACGCCTCCTTCAGTTCTCTTAATCTGGTGAACCAAGGGCAGATAGCCAATCTTCCACGCGAGGTCTTTGTAGAGACGGCGGCAACAATCTCCGGCGGGTCGCTGAGTCCCTCCACGATTACGCTACCGGATAGCGTCTTACCGTATTCCCTCCTCGCCGTAGAAATAAACCAAAGCTTAGCGAACGCATTTCGATCGAAGTCGCTCCGATACGTCCATGAAGCTGTAGAGCTAGATCCCACGATTGAGGACAAAGAGAAGGGCCGGGTTGCGGTCGCCGAGTGCTTATTTGCAAATGAAGATGTCATCGGCCGTTACGAGTAAGGACCAGTTTTCCCGTCACGGCTGTCACGCTATGTCAATGATCGACGCGCGGCCGCTTGACGATCAGGGTGCGCAAGGCCATAACGTGTCGCCAGTTATTCCTAGCGCAGGTTTGGAGCCGAGACACTAGCACGGAACTGTTGAGCGATCTCATATCTTCGCTTTGTCGGTGAACGACTTCACTAAATGACTCGCCTACAGATCGATCTAGCCGATGTGATTGGCTTGTTCCAATTTCGTATTATCTTGAGCAACTCGGGCTTGGCAGTTCTTTTAGGTTAAGCTGCCAATCGCGAATCCATAATTGAGTCTGCGATCAAGGTCCATCAAAAGGCATGTTCCGAAAAAGTGCTCTGTCTAGTACAGTGTAAGAGGGAATCTGGAGAATGATCTGCAGTTCGAAACCGAGTACGACAGTGAGGGCGGTGGCTGGAATTGGGCTCCTTGCTGTCCTCGCTCACCATTCACCCACCCAGCACCAAGAGCAGCTCATCGGAGTGCGTAAGTTGGTCGAGCGGATTGAGAAGAACGATCCTGAAGCCAAGATCGAACGGGCCGAGGAGGCTTTCAACAGCCATCTACGCGCGCTTGCCGCGAATGGTGATCGAATATCGGCCCGCCAAGCAGCGGCGGAGTGGTTGGCCTTGGTCGATGAGGCCGTCGCAATACCTCAACGAAGCTTCAGTGGGGTGCTAGGGGGATCACCCCCAATCCCTCCTGTCACGCTTCGAACGGCCCTAATTTCACTGCCGCCTCCAGATTCGTGGCCAGAGATACGGACAATGGTGAACCAGCGGCCGCCCTCTTCTGACCGCACAGCCCTCCAAATGCTCTGTGCAAGGCTCTTGGGAGACAACGAAGAGGTCGTCCGCCTTTGCGACGAATACGACCGCCTAGCGCTTCCGCGATCCGACGAGTACCCAGCTGGAATGTCAGGGACGACGTTCGTGCGCCTCGCCACGCTCCGACGTCTGGGGAGAACGCCAAGCACCAAAGCGCTTGAGCTCTCTTTGGTAGGTAATGGACCCCGAATATACACGACGCTCTACCTTGGAGATTTGTTGCCGGAGCCGCAGGCGCGCGCGTTTTTGCTCGGATTACTTAAGAAGGGAGAGAGCTTAGATTTGCTGGGTAACTCTCGCAACTATCGGCTCGCGCAGCAGGTAGTTCTTGATCACCTCGACCAGTTCCCGAAGCCACGGTGGAGCCTGGTCAATGATTGGAACGACCGCGCTTATTTAAGCAAGCTCGTCGCCCGCTACGGTATCGACGCTCTCCTCGACTCACCTTTCGATACGCAAGTTGCCCGAAAGATCTACTTCCAGGTACTTGCCCTCAAGCAAGACGTGGGCGGAGCAGCGAGAGTCGTCACAGGTGGGACGAACACAGTAGCGATTGCGGCTGAGGAATGGGCGGTTGTCCCGCCAGGGCTGGATCGATTCATCGCTTCTGTTCAGGCGCGATTGTCTCACACGGACCTCACGGCTCTGTATGTCAGCGCCGCGATCGCTGCTCATCATATCCCAGAAGCAGTCGGTCGGCTAGAGGCACAGGTTGCCTCGCCTAAAACTTCTCGTTCGAAGAAGGTCGCGCTCCTTCGGCATCTCGTCGCCCTACATACCCGAGTTGGAGATTTGGATGGCGTCATTGCCGATTTCGCGATGTCGGCCAAAATCCGCCTCAACCAAGATGAGGATGATCCGGCCCTGCCAGCCCTGTCACTTGGACTCGCCACCGGCGACAAACGATTACTCAACTTTGGCATGTCACGCGGGATGCCCGCAGAATATGGTTACGAAGGATCGGCCATCTTTGAATCGATGATCCTTCAGGGAAGGCTGATAGATCTAGAACGCCTTCAGATCAAGATAGCTCGTGCGAGAGTGGACAGCGGAGAACTCGATTCGGCCGGCAGAGGCCTGTGCGCGATCTACTACCGGGCCAATCGTCCAAACGAGGTGCTCGACCTCTTACGTGATTTTCGCTGGTGGTCAGCGGACGACCTCCTAAAATTTGCTTCATCCGACACTCAAGGCTCAACTTCGGATGATAGATCTCAAAAGCCGACTGCTTTCTATGCCGCATGGGCATTCGCAAGGACCGGCCAGAAGACCCTCGCACTTCGAACCTTGCGAGCCCTCCTGCTCGGGAGCAGCCAAGGATCGGCGGCCTACGACCTGCTCAATGGCATTGGTGATGCGAAGACCCTTGCCATCTACAGTGACCTGATTCTTGCTCGCCCCTATGATGCGACGACCCACTTATGGGAGGGAGATTTACTCTTCCGGCTCGGAAGAATTGCAGAAGCAGAGTCGAGCGTGAAAAGGGCGATTGCAATAAACCCTGCTGAGGGTTTCAGGTACCGCGCGAAACTCCAAGGCCTATTTGGGCAGATTCTTATGAAGAAGGGTGACCGGGTTGGAGCTTCCCGATGCACCAAACTCGTTGAGGCGATTGGGCTCGCTTCTAGGGCAAACGATCTCTTTCGCGCTGGCGTGTTTTCCACGGCAACTGCAACGATGTACAGGGCTGTGGCTCTTTCCCCGGACGATGCCGCACTCCAGATTCAGCTAGTGGGCTACCTGCAGAAAGAATGCCGAGGAGCCGAGGCAAGCCAGCATGCCGCCATCGCTTTGCAACACCTCGATACCGCAATAGGGGAGAAATCCGAGGTCGCGGCGAACATCCTCCGACAAAAGTTGACGGTTGACATGAAAACGCTACTCGACAGACTTGTCAAGCTCAAGCCTGCCAGCGCAGGGGCGTATTTCGCAAGGGGAGTCCTGCACTCCGAAGCTGGAAGATTGCAGGAGGCAATCACGGACTTTCGAAGAACGGTCAATATTGATCCGCAGCACGCTACCGCATGGGAACGACTTACTGGCCTCTCCGGGGTCGGCCTGACCACACCAGCCGAAGCGGAAGAAACCGCACTTCGATGGCTGGACTTCGCACCGTTCGCAGAATCCGGATTCTTCCCACTCGACCTCGACGCTGTATCCAATCTTTCGTCGGTATATCTCAAGTTAAAGAGGGGCCTGGATGCCCTTCCGCTGCAAGAGGAAACTTCTATCCTTCCTCTCCACTTTGCGGGGAGCCGCAGATCCGGCGTGCAGTGGCCAAGGCTTATGCCATTTCAAAAATCTGCCCGCTTCACTGGCGCGTGCTTTCAGATTCAGCAAGAGCTCGACATGATCGCGGGACTCTTTCACGTCACAAAGTTTCCCTTTGGATAATGATGATTCCCATTCTCTTGCTTTCGACACTTCCACAGTCCGCTCAGACCGGAAGCCCTCCGTCGCTGCTAGGTGCGTCGCGTGTCGTTCAGGAGATCAAGGTCCCATTGGTATCAACCAAGGGTCCAGGCAAATGGAGCCAACTCGCCGTGGACTGCGAAGCTGTGCGACTTAAGATCGACACGCTTAAGGGAGACGCTGCGGCCCACGCGTGGATAAGGCTGGTAAGGGAATGGGAGGCTATTTCGCCGGAAAGAGCGAAATTCGGCGAAGGTCCGGACGAGGGATGGTCGCTCGTGATGTCCGCATTGCCAGCCCCAGAGTCTTGGCCCCTCATTCGAAAGGAGCTCGGCAAGCTGCCGCCTGCCAGGACGCGAGGATTAATTGCACTTCTCGACAACCTGCTGGGGAACGGCGCTGCGGTGATCAACTATCTCGAAAGTAAACGCAACCCAGATTTGGATCCGGCGAAGGAGGACGTATTTGCTCCGGATTCGAAGATCTCGAACGTCGAATTGCCGATTGCTCTTCGATTGGGAAACATGGACCTGGTCGCAAAGATCTACCGAAGGAAAGCAGCTGGGGGCACTTTTCATTTTCAGAACGTGCCCGATCTCGTGGGGCAATTTGGTCGAGCAACGGCGGAACCTTTGATTCGGGCGATGCTGGAGTCGTCGCGGATGGAACTACCCAAATTCGAAGGTGCTGAGACTCGAAAATTAGCGAAGGCGATTGTGCGAGCTGAATTAGCGCGAATGAAGTCCCCGCACTGGAACTTGGCTGAAGGTTTAGCTGACTTTGACTTTGTGGCCGCTCAGGTGTCGCGTTTCGGGGAACAAACTTTAGACGAGTCAGGCGCCGTTCTCATCTATGGCTTTGGCTTGGCCAAGATTGGCAAACTCGACCAAGCAGCTCGGATTCTGTTAACTCATCCAGCGTGGGGGCGGTCTGCTTCTACTTTTCTTGCACCGACAGACAGCGAGGCACAGGCGCTCTTTGGTCTTGTCACGAACCTACTCGACCGAAGCTGGGGGATCGGCTTAGCAGGCATCTACGTCGAATTGGGCTGTCGGCTGGGTAAGGCAGATGAAGTGTTGAAGCGACTGGATGTCTGGCTCTCTTCTCATGCTTTGGATGCATCATCGAGACGTTCTCTCTTGCTCCGCAGGGCTGCTCTTGAGGCGTCGTTCGGAAAACTGTCAGAGGCAATCGTCGACTACCGGGCTTGTCTTACAGGTACAGAACCAGACCCTGAGACGGCGAACACACTCCTGAACGTGGCGCAAACCGTCGGTGACACCACCACGCTTGAGTTTCTCTCGAAGCTCGCACCGACGATGGGGACCGATGGCGCGAGACTTGATTTGTTCGGCGCGTACGATGAACTGGGACTTCTTTCGCAAGCCCAAGAATTCGCGATCCGTTCACTCGAGAATGTTAACGACGTCCATTTAGGCGCCGAGGGCCAAGGCAGGCTTCTAAACGCCTATCCAGGAACGGGAGTCGAACTCGCCAAGCTGTACTGCAAAAGCAATCAACCAGACCAGATCATCAGCTTGCTACGCGACTATCCCAAGTGGGGTGCTGGGGATCTGTTTCCGCTTGTTACAACCCGACGAAGCGATCGTTATGGGCTCATAAATCCTGGTGAGCCTCTTGGGTTCTATGCCGCGTGGGCTTTCGGACAGACGGGCGACAAGCCAACTGCGGTCCGAATTCTGAAGGCGACGATTCCACGAGCCCTCGATTCGGACGCGCTTTACGAGCTATTCAACGAATACACGGGTCAGAATTCGATCGACTTTTATACCGAGCTGATTCGGACAAATCCTTTCCAGCCAAGACCGCTGATGTGGAAAGGCGACCTGCTCTTTCGGATGGGGAGGCTGGAAGAGGCCGAGCGAACGGTCCGCGCGGCGATTGCGCTTAATCCAACTGAGGGGTCCTACCGCATTGAACAGCGAAAAACTGCTTTTAGCATTTTGGGGAGGATCCTCTTTGCTGCAGGGAGGCCGGCTGAGGCGAGCCGTTCCGAGGCGGTTTTCGCGGCCGCGAAGGTCGCTTTGAAGGGTCAGCGAGCTGAAAGCAACGATATGTATGCGCTGGCAGCCACTTTGTACGAAAAAGCGCTAGCCCTGAACCCTCAAGACGCATGGACCTTGATGCACTATGCCTCAACTCTTCGGCAATTGGGAAGGAACGCCAAAGCACTCCAGGTGTACCGCAAAGCCCTCCAATTGGCCCTGGTGACTGGAGGCCCCGCAGGTGGCGCAGACCTCGCAGATAGATATGCTTCGCTCGGAAACAACGGCTTGGCGCTGGCCCACTCAGTTCTAAATGCCATCGGTCGCGAGCACCCACGTGACCCGGGAATCCTCCTACTTCTAGGCGAGCTTCGAGCGAGAGAGGGCGATAACCGCGCGGCTCTCGGCTACTACGAAGCTGCGGTGCTTGCAGATCCGCACTACATTCGAGCGTGGAAATCGATAGCGGGC
>JBBRHU010000047.1:0-13469 GCA_038222255.1 Fimbriimonadales bacterium
CCATGTTTGAAATGTTCCGAGAGATCAGACCGATAAAGACAAACCCAAGAATGAGCAGCACGCCCAGGATCATCATGGCGATGATGATCGTCTGGCCTGCTCGGGATTTGCGGTTAGCAACGGGTCGATTGGCGTTCATGAGCGGTTATCGGATGTAGTTCCTGACGGTGGCGGTTGCCCGGAGCGTCACGTTTTGAGGATTAGGAATCGTCGATTGCGGGTAGTTCCTCATTGTTAGAAGAACACTCATCAATTGGCGAGTATCGTAATCGACTGCAATAATGTCAGCTTTGTTTCCAGAGATCGTCGAGGGCGCACCAGACTGACTGTTGGTGAACTGGAATCGATAGGAAACCACGATATCTCCGGTGGGTAGCGGCACGTTAGGATCGCTATTAAAGGCGAGGTAGCCCTTCTTGAATCGCGGCTGAATCACAGCGCTCACGAAGTTCTGAGGGTTGTACAGACCCGGGTTGAAGCCCGCGAGGTTCCCGGGTGCAAGACCCAGCAACGTGTAGTCCGTCGGCTCTGGCTGATCGACGTAGTTGATCAGATATTGGTTGGGTCCGACTGGACGTCGGGTTGTTCGCGTGTAGCGAACTCTGGTGCCAAAGCTTGCGCCCGGCAGCTGATTTGGTCCATAGACCTCCTCGCTTCCAGGAACGATGGCCCCCTTTCCTAATCCTGAGACGGCACCGCCAACTGCGAGCGGATAAAGAGGCGAGAGGGTCCCGTCTCCCGTCGGAGCGATTCGTAAGTCGATAAACCTTTCGAGGAGGTCACCCTGCAGGTTTGGATTATCGTTCCAGACCTTGTTAAACCGATGGTTTACAGTTGCATAGGTTGGATCGTAGAAGTTGCCACCAAGGACTGGCTCATTCAAAGGGCTGTAAGGTGCATTTGGCCGTGCGCCACTTGCAACGTCGGCACCCACTGTCGGAAGGTTGAATGGGTTCGTAGGTGACGGCGCAATTCCCGCGTTTCCAACTTCGCTGATACCAAAGCTGGCTGTAATTTTGCCTTGGTCAGAGTTGAACCAGAACGGCGTAAACAGTGCTCGAAGGTTCGCATTTGAAAGCCACGAGCTTCGACCATTCGCTGCAAGAGCGGCGGCGGTAAACGGATACCGACCGTTGCCAAGAGTGTTGTTGTAGAGCGTAACGTCGAAAATCTCTTCTCCAGCGGTTACGTCATCCAGAGCAAGCGTAGGGTCGTAGACGTAAATGCTGAAGGCTGGCCCTGAAGAGGCGGCATAGGCATTCGGCAACCGTCCGACCAAGTAACTTGAGCTCGCAGGAACATTTGGGTTCCAACCTGTTGGGAAGCACCGGACGATCGCCGTCTCCCAAAGGCCAAGCTTCGTGCGGAACACGTCAGCATTGAGGGCGCCTGCGTTATCTGTCTCAGCACCTTGTCGAGCCGTCATCATCGGTTGGGCTGGGTCATTGCTGACGCGAGTTGCTTGGAACGAGACGAGTGACAGCATTCGAGGAATGCCGTTGTCAAAAATGACTCGCTTGCTACCGGTTGGACCCGTCGTGACTGGCATCACCATGTCATAGCGGCTCAGGTCGGTCATCAAGGTCGTGCGAGGGAGTTCTCGAAGGTTTGCAGGGGTTGGATCGCCTGTCGCATTCTTGCCCAGCCAGTGGTTGATTCGATACCACTTTGCGTCGACAACAATGTTTCCTCCTGCGTTCAGGGTTGGAAGCATGAACTTAGGATCGTCCAGGCCGATGATCGTGCGATCGGTGACGTCTGAATCAAAAAGTGCCAGATTCGGTCTCCACGCGATTGTCGTGGGATCTCCGGGGGTGGCCTTGTGTGCACGATTGAGGAACGGTTGGAATTCGAATCGGTACAGCGCGAACAAGTTATCTTGTCCAGCGCCAGCAGCGGTGAGGATCGAGTTGTAAGGGTTGTTGTACTTGACCAACGGATCTCGAAGTGCTACTGCGTATCGAAGGATCGTCGAACCCGCACCAACGGGCAGTTGAACCTGGCCCCGCGAGGCAGTAATTGTTGGGTCTGCAAAGCCGGTTACTGGGTTAACGTACGCGCCGTTGACAAGAGTTGGGTCTCCTTCGGCTGGCTTGATGATATCAATCTTGCTGTGCGGCAACGTCGCTTCAACCATCTGCCCAAGTTGCGTGCTCATGATTTGTACAACCATCGCGTCGCGGGGCAAGGTTGAGGCGACTCCGTTCAGGGTGAGCGCAACAGAATCCGTTCCGCGTCGGACCGAGACCGCATTACCGAGCTCTCGTGCAATTCGCTCAATCAGGCTTCGGCCTTTGTCTTGAGCGTCTGAGAGAGCCTGAGCTTGTCGAGTGAGATTAAAGCTCTGAATGGCAGGAATGACGATGATGCTAAGCAAAATGGCGCTGATGAACATCACCACCAAAAGCTCGATCAACGTGAAGGCTTTGCGTCTCGCGTTCAAAATAGTTCCTCTCACCGGACGATTTCTCCTCGTTGGATAAATGTCTCGTTTGTATTTCGGCGCCAGTTGCGACCCCATTGTTCCACCAGCTGCAGGTTCGCTGAGGCGTTTGCCGTGATGTTAAACGTCTCGGGATTCCAGAGCACTCGAATCGCGACAGAAGCTCCCTTCACATCGCGAACGGCCGAACCGCTCGTCCAGTCAAACTGCATGGCTGCAGGGTCCACATCTCGAATATCAAGGCAAGGGAGCCCAGTCGGATCGTTATCTCGCGGATATCCGAGAAGGAAGTCTTGTGCGACGAGATTTTGCACCGGCCCACCCCCGACTCGCGTGTAGTTGAGTTGCCCCAGGTTCACCTTTCGACCGTTGTTTGAGCGGCTGAAGTAGATCCGGGTCAGCGCTCCACCTACAGGTCCAGAGCCACCAACGTAGTATTGGTCGTAGAAAATGTTCGCAGCGTCTTGGGTTGTCGAGAACTGGCTAGGCGCCTTGAGCAGCTGAACTGCGTACTCCGACTTTGCTCGGTAAAGCGCTCGTAGCGCTCGACCTTCAAACGGGACGTTGTCCAAAACAGTTCCGTCGGCAAGCAGTAACTGGCCTCGAAGGCCGGCCATCCCTGCGTTCTGTGTACTGAAGGTGACTGTGCCGAGCGATTTGTCAACCACGATCAGTCGGGAGGCTGGACTTCCAATCACACTTTCGGAAACGACGCCACCAGTCGCCAGGTCTACAAGGATAAAGTTGTCCGAAAGATAGGCGTTTGCCGGGCTGATGTCGGTGTAGCCGGCAGGAGGAGTGCCCTCGAACGGCAAGGGACCGTTGCCGCGACCATCTGGTCCGACTTCAGTCGCAACCTTTAGGCCACGAACTGCGAGTTGGTACGTGTAGGGCACAGACGATGAAGGTCGGAAATCTTCCTTCAGGATGCGCCAGTCGTAGACATCGTAGTTGAATCGGACCTGGAGCGGCTCTCGCACACCATTGGAGCGCACGATTGTTACTGAGTGCGCCTCGGGCGCAATCAAGATCGAGCCAAGGTATTCGCTAAGAAGCTTATATTGGTATGCATCACCGACTGCGAACGGTGCGTTCTTTGCCACACGATTGAACGATCGTTGAACTCGGATTGACGACACCACGACGCTCTGGAGCACGTCGGTCGCTGGGAGCATCGTTCCCAGCACTGTTGGCGATGGTGGATAGGTACCTGTCGCGGGATTCACCGCCGTCGCCACCGTCGAAATCGGGGTCAAGTAGGTGTAGTCGCGTCTGGCAACAACTCCTCCTACGCTCGTGAATGCAGAAAAGCTGACGAGATAGAGTCGTGCTTGGGGACCCGTCGGGAGCCAAACGGATGCACCGGTCGTGTTCTCATTGTCAACTGCGTAGCTCGAATCGTCTTGGAGATCCAGCGCGCTCGGCGTTCCTGCTTTGCGAGTAAGGTCTGGGCCATAAACTCGCAGCGCTGCGGCTCCATTTGCAAATCCGTTGTCAGGATCGATCGGGCCGTAGTTAAGAACGAGGAGTCCGCCGTAATAGAGCGGGCTACCGCCAACTAGGCTAGGAGCAGGGACCTGTCGAGTTTCGCCGACGATACGGCGCATCGCGTTTGAGCCACTAAATCGAGTCCAGTCCGTGCCAACAAGAGTAGCCCCTTGGTAGAGGTTTCCGTTCTGTCGGACGCTATCGCCAAGCGGTCCAAGATCGTAGGGATCTCGGTCCGGTCGGGGCTGAGCCACACCTGTAGCATCGTAAGTTACGGCAAGAACAGCCTCAGGAAGCTGCTCTGGATTGGATTTGATCTTCTCCACGGCCTCACGGGCTAGCGCGGCCGCAACCGAACCGCGTCGATTGAGCTCAAGGATGCGGAATCCTCGCGGGAAAATCTGGACTATCGCCAAGATTCCAACGAGGAAAACCACGATCACCACGAGGACTTCAACCAAAGTGGTGCCGGCAGTTGACCGAGTGTTTCGTTTCATACCAGTCTCAGAACAAGGCGACCCTTAGGGAAGCGCTTTATAGGATTTGTTGAAGATTTCCGCCGAATCGTAAGGTCGGGCACCGCCGCCGAGGAAGAGAACGATCTCTTTCTTTGTCCTCTGAAGGTTGCCGTTTGAATCGTAGTCGCGGAAGAAGGAGTTCCACGTAACCACCGTGTTCTCGGGTGGTTCGCTGTATCCCATCTGTCGAGGATCGTCCGTCCCGCTGCCGACCGCGTCGATCGGAGCACATGTGGTGGGGACAGTATTTGCGGTCCAGAACGGAGCGTAACGGAGTTCAACTCGGTTGACCGCTCCGAGTCGCACCTGAGCGACGTCATAGCCGCTAATTCGGTAGTACCAGTTGTCAACCAGTGCGGGAGTCGGCGTTCCGAAGCATCGCTGAACGAAGCCGTCGGCAGGGCCGAAGCGCTGCACAGCTTTTACGTCTGAAAAAGACGCATCAGTTGCCACCTTGTTTGGCCAAACAGCTCGGGTGAACTCTCGCTCCAGCGACGTACCATTGGGCCGCACATAAGCGGGGCGCAGCGTCTGAAGCGAATCAAGTCGTTTCGGATACAGGGCTCCTACCACAAGGTTTGCGGGAATGATATCCGCAGCCGAGGGCACGAAGTTGGAATAACCAGTGGCATATCCCAAAATCGTCGGAGGGTATGCCCCCTGGTCCGCTCGATACAGCTGCAATGCAGTCCGGATCGAGTTCATGTTGCTCAAGTCTCCGCTCTTATAAGCAGAATCCTTCATCCGGGCAAAGACCGGAAAAATGATTCCAGAGAGGATGCCAATGATGGCGATCACCACTAGCAACTCGATAAGTGTAAAGGCATTCCTACGCGACATACGGATGAAGCTCCAATGTTTCCAATTCATGTGACGAGGTCACAAACGACCATGTTCCACCGACCCCAGTGTGTTGCCCAACTTTTGGGCACAGAAAAGAGTCGGCAAAAAGAAGATTGCTATCAATCAGATGAAAATTCTCTTGGTTACGATACACCGATGGTGCCTTTCCAGGCAAGGTGTCCGCTCCCGACGCTTGCTTCCAAGTTCGATCAGCGTAATCGCTAACCGGATGGAAGAAGAGTAAACAGATCAAGGTTCCAATGGCTAGGTAAGGGCCAAACGGAATCGTAGTGAGTGAGGGCTCCCAGGAGTCGTCTTCTAGAGTTTCTGGCTGAGCTTCCTCACCAATGAGTTTGTAGATTGCCGGAACGACAATCCCGATGATG
This sequence comes from Fimbriimonadales bacterium, assembly GCA_038222255.1. GTDB lineage: Bacteria > Armatimonadota > Fimbriimonadia > Fimbriimonadales > Fimbriimonadaceae > Fimbriimonas. Next base: position 5,679 of record JBBRHU010000047.1, read on the forward strand.
TCTCCGCAGAGTAGATAGAAGATGCCGTGTTTGAAAACGCTGGCGATGGACTCGGGCTCCCAAGCCTCCTCTCCCGCATCAGTAGCCGGTTCGTCCTTCTTCGCTTGACGCGAAGCGACTCCCATGAGCACCAGTCCGATCACGAGCCCTGCAACGACGGCAACCATCAACGAGACGAGAGTCAGCGCTGCCCCGAGGACCGCACCAACTCCTCGCATCATCTTGATGTCACCGTGGCCCATCGCGTCTTTACCAAACATGACGCGACCGAGGAGCGTGATTCCCCACAGAGCGCCCCAACCAGTAAGGGCTCCGATGAGCATGAACTTCCAAGAGTTATCTACTGCGGCAAGGCCAACCCCGACGAGCATTAAAACCGCGTTTAACTCGTCCGGAATGATGTAGAGCTCCCAGTCGATATAGATAATCGCAACGAGGAGCGCAGCGGCTATCGCAAATCCAACTCCTCGAATAGGCTCCCAATGCGCTGCGAAGTAGACATACCAAATGCCGCCCCACAGCCCTGCCGTCAGGAGCTCGACGAAGAAATAGCGAGCTGAGACCTTTTCCGTACAATGCCGACACTTTCCGCCGGACATCAGCCAACTGAAGAGCGGGACAAGGTCGGCAACACCGAGTGAGTGCTTGCAGGTTGGACAGAAGCTCTTCGGAGGATCTGACAGTGACATCCCCCGAGGGAGTCGGTAGATGACGACGTTCAAAAAGCTCCCAATGAAGGCGCCAAGAATGGCACCTATCACCCACGTCCAATCTGGAAAGAGCCCCTGACTAATCGTTTCCTATCTCCAAAGAAAGGCCCACCGGAAAATCCGGCAGGCCTTTGTCGTTACCCTGAACGGGTGCCTTACTTTTCGTCGCCGCCGCCAGAAGACAGTTTCGAGATAACGTCAACAAGCGGAAGGAACATCGCAACCACGATGAAGCCGACGATGAAACCGAGTCCAACGATCATGATCGGCTCGATAGCCGCCGTGAGCGAGGCCAAGGTGGCTTCGACTTCACTCTCATAAAAGTCAGCGATCTTTTGAAGCATGAAGTCCAGCGAACCGGATTCTTCACCAACACCGATCATGTGGACGACCATCGGCGGGAAGAGTCGAGACTCTTCAAGCGGGTCACCAATTCGGTCTCCTTCACGGATTCGGGCTCGAGCTTCAAGAACTGCGTCCGACATGATCGAGTTACCGACCGTACCAGCGACAGTTTCCATAGCCTGCAAGATCGGAACACCCGAGGTGAGCAGGGTGCCCATCGTTCGAGCGAATCGTGCCATGCAGATCTTGTGGTGGAGCTTTCCGAATACAGGAAGCTTGAGTCGAATTCGGTCAGCCACACGGCGACCGAATCGAGTTCCGACAAACAGTCGGTAGCTCACGATCGTGATGCCCACGCCGATAGCGACCATCCACCAGTAATACTTGATCACGTTTGAAAGGTCGATCAAGAACTTAGTTGGTGCGGGAAGCGCGTCTGATTTGAGGCCGAGGTCCTTAAGAATGTCTGCCCACTGGGGAACAAACCACGTGACCAAGAAGGTCACGATTCCGCTCGACATGATCAAGACAAGAACCGGGTAGGTCATTGCCGACTTCACCTTGCGGCGAAGAGCAACGTCTGCTTCCAAGAAGGTTGAAAGGCGCTGGAGTGACTCTTCCAAGACACCACCGACTTCACCAGCTTTAATCAAACCAATAAACAGGTTGTTAAAGGTCTTGGGATGGCGCATCATCGCCTTCGAAAGGCTTTCACCAGACTCAACTCTCTCGCCGATGTCGATCAAAATCTTCTTCAGCTTCGTGTCTTGAGTCTGTCGGCTCAAAACGTCTAGACAGCGGACGAGGGAAACACCAGCGTCGACCATGGTCGAGAACTGCCGGCAGAAAACACTAAGGTGAACAAGCTTGACCTTGCCGTAAGTTTTAGTCTTAGCGGACTTGGCCTTGATCATCGTCACCTCGGTGATGATGAATCCTTGTTCCTCAAAACGTTTCCTTAGAACGTCCTCACTTTCAGCATCCATAGTGCCCTTCTGGACACCACCGAGCGAATCTCTAAATGTATAACTAAATACAGGCATCTCGAACTACCCCTTACCTTCCTCTCTGTGGCGGACCACCGGCTCCTGGAGGAGCTTGGTTTCCTGTTCCACCTGGACCCATTGTATGAATCATCTTTCGGAGTTCATCTGGGTTTGTACAACGTGACATCGCATCCTCAAGGGAAATGAAGCCCTTCATGTAAGCGTCTCGAAGCGCTTGGTCCATGGTAACCATGCCCATGTTGGCACTGGTCTGGATCATCGATGTAATTTGGTGCGTCTTCGCCTCACGAATCAAGTTTCGGATAGCCGGGGACGCAACCATTATTTCATTGATCGGAATTCGTCCGCCTTGGTTCCCTGATCGCTTCAACAACTGCTGCGAAATGATCGAAACAAGGTTGTTAGACAACTGGACACGGATCTGCTCTTGCTGTCCTGGGGGGAAAACGTCAATCATACGGTCAACGCTTTCAGCAGCGTTGTTCGTGTGAAGCGTTGCAAAGACCAAGTGTCCGGTTTCTGCCGCAGTAATTGCGAGCGAGATCGTCTCAACGTCTCGCATTTCACCGACGAGCAGGATATCCGGGTCTTCACGAAGCGATCCGCGAAGTGCATTCAAGAAGCTCAATGTGTCTGATCCAACTTCACGTTGGTTGATCAGCGACTTCTTATGCTCGTGAAGATATTCGATCGGGTCTTCAATCGTGATGATGTGGTGAGAGAAGCTTGAGTTGATGTGGTTGATCATCGCCGCAAGCGACGTTGACTTACCCGAACCCGTCGGGCCGGTAACCAGGATCAAACCACGAGGCTTCTCGCAGAGCGACTTCAGAATTGTCGGAAGGTTGAGTTCTTCAACCGTCGGAATCTTCTGCGGAATCAACCGGAAAGCGGCCGCAACGGACCCTTTGTCCCGATACATGTTCACTCGGAATCGTGCGACACGGGGCAACGTATACGAGAAGTCCAACTCAAGAGTGGTTTCAAACTTCTGGATATTGTTGTCAGAGATGATGTCGTACATCATTCTCTGGGTATCCGTGTGCTTCATCGACTCATAGTTCAGCCGCTTCAGCTTGCCATCGTGGCGAATAACTGGGGGTGAAGACGTGCAAAGGTGAAGGTCGGAAGCTGAGAGTTCGACGACGATGCGGAGCAACTCGTCGATATGCATGTCCTCCATGGTCCGAACTGGACCTGGCGGTATCTTCTCCTCTTCTTCTGGCTCTGGAGAAGGGTTGCCCATCCCAGGCGGCATTTGCCCACCAGGTCGGGCTCCCCCGGGCATTTGCCCCGGCGGAGTCATCGGAGGGCGGCCTCCGGGTTGTTGTGGATATTGTCCAGGTTGCATATTCGTAGAGATTAGTGACCAGCGGTGAAGACGACGCGCATGACTTCTTGTGGGTCAGTGACCCCAGATAGAACCTTTCCGAGACCGTCCTCTTTAAGTTCTCTCATGCCATTTGCCTTTGCCGCTTCCTTGATATCGTTAAGAGGGGCTCGGCGTACAACAAGTTCGGCGATTTCGGTATTCATCGTCATCAACTCGTGAATACCGGTTCGACCACGGTAGCCAGTAAGTCGGTTGTTCTCGTGGGGAATACCGCGATAGAGCGTGATCAGCTCATCTGGATCATCTGTGATCAAACCAAATCGACGAAGATCGCTTGCAGGAACCTCGTAGGGTTCCTTGTGATCCGGGTCAACCTTACGACCAAGCCGCTGCGCGAGCACGCCGATGATCGTTGCCGAGATCAGGTAAGGCTCAACACCCATGTCGACAAGACGGAGGGTAGCAGACGGGGCGTCGTTCGTGTGAAGCGTCGAAAGCACCAAGTGTCCCGTTAGCGATGACTCAATCGCGATTTCAGCCGTTTCAAGGTCACGCATTTCTCCGACCATGATGATGTCAGGGTCTTGTCGAAGGAAGGCGCGGAGTGCGGTGGCGAATGTCAGACCAGCCTTTCGGTTCATCTGAACCTGAGCAATTCCATTCAGCTGATACTCAATCGGGTCTTCAGCCGTGATGATGTTCACACCGACAGTGTTGAGCTTGTGCAATACCGAATACTGGGTGGTCGTCTTTCCAGATCCCGTAGGACCTGTACAGAGGAACATACCGTTCGGCTGACTCACCAACTCTTCGATGAGAACCTGGTTCTCTTCGGTAAATCCAATCTTGGCAAGGCCGATCATGACGCTCGACTTGTCAAGGATACGCATAACGATCTTCTCGCCGAACGGAGTCGGGATTGAACTTACGCGAAGGTCAAATTCTTTTCCAGCGTTACGAACTTCGATACGACCGTCCTGTGGGATTCGTCGTTCGGCGATGTTCATTTCCGCCATGATCTTCAGACGCGAAATGAGCGGAGCCATGAGGTTCCGTGGAACCGTCATTGCTTCGATCAAAACGCCGTCAATGCGGTATCGGACACGGACCGCTCTCTGCTGCGGTTCAACGTGGATGTCCGATGCGCGGTCAACGATGCCTTGCTGGATGAGTGCGTTTGCGAGTTTGATGATCGGAGCTTGGTCCGCCATCTTTTCAGCATCAGCGTCGCTCGTCTCTGCATCGTCAGCAGCCGTTCGGCCGGCGCCTGCAAGTGCAATTGCACTTCGCATTTCCAAATTAAAGCTGGTCTGTGCAACCGGGGCCGCCGATTCAGCGGGCTTCTCCGCAGCCTGACCGCCACCGTAATACTTCTTCAGCGCGTCTTCAATTGCGCCAGGTACGGCAAGGGCGGGAATAACACGGCATCCTGACGCCATCTTGACGTCATCAATGGCCATGATATTGCTCGGATTCGCCATCGCGATATAGAGCGTTGTGCCGTCTTTGCGGACAGGGATAATGCTGTGATTCTTGGCAATCCGCTCAGGCACGACGTTAATCGCGGCTGAGTCAATGTTGATTCCATCAAGATTCACAAACGGGAGACCCATTTCTTGGGCCTTCGCTTCAATGACTTCTCTCTCACCCACCATACCGAGCGAGACAAGCACTTTTCCTAAATCCTTTTGGCCAGTTTGCTGGAGTACTTTTTGAGCTTCGTCGAACTGTTCCTTCTTCAGAAATCCCTTCTCAACGAGGAACTGGACCATCGGCTTGCGCTGTATTGCCATAGAGATTGTTCACCACACCCTGTAAGGGTCGGTCGGGCACATGAGCCCGAATGCCGTTTAGTTTAGTCCATTGCCGCACATTTTGCTATCGCGGTTTTCAGTGGAAACTGAATCCTTGACGATTTTAATGTGCCATATCGTTCACTTTGATCGCTTTGAAGGCGCCGAGTGAACTAGCGGAGGCACGATTCGGGCTCCCGGAGTGTTTTGACGCTTCTTAAAAAACTTGTCCAAAGAATCTGCTCTTTTCTCCGCAGCTGTCTCGTCTTTCTCTTCTGGGAATCGAAGCACCTGAATTCCACACCGTCGTGACTTTCCACCATAGAGGAGCGCGAAGGCTCGAAATGCATTCAACTCGGTCTTGCCCGCTTTGCTAGAAGGCTCTATCTCGGGGTCGAGGTCTTGTCCGCCGATCCTAAAGTCGAAGGAAGCCCCTTCGTAGCGAAGGCTATCTCTTTCCACCCAGACCACGCCTCGGTCGTAGTAGACCCCTCGATCATGTTCCATGCTGAACTCAACCGAAACGCCTCCTTTCGACTTAAGCGCAGGATCAGCAAACTCGCTCCGCTTTACGAATTGGGACCACTTCCACGCGGATAGCCCAAGCGCAACGAGCACGAGGCCTGCAAAGGCTGGCAATGACCAAGACCGGTCGCCAATGAATGGCAACACCACCGCCATGATCCCGATGAACCCGAGGAGCCAAATGCCAGGTCCCACTTCGCCGGTCTTGGGCTTAATCTTCCAAGGGGCAATCGTTACGCTCGCGGGAGTGTCCTTCACGCCTTAGTTTGGCACGGACCCCAATCTTCATTTGGGCGCAATCGGCCGCACAACAATGATTCCCGTTGCCTTCTTCGAACGACCGATGTAGGCTCCGAGACTGGGCTCAAGCGTGACCTTCTTGTGAATGGAGCTTGCATCCATAAAGTGACGCTTAATCTTCGAGTCAACGAAAACTAAGCCGGTGTGGGAGATGTCGATCCCGCCCTTTCCGTCGGTGGTGATACCAACAATATCTCCCGTCTGAAGCTTCCCTTCAATCTTTTCAACGTCCGCGATGGGGATGTACTTAGCTCCTCTTGCGTTGATTTGTCCCTCAAATTTCTGGATCGTCGGAATCAACGCGGGCATCTTTGCTAACTGCTTATAATTAGCTGGCTTTGTCGACATAAAATTGACCGAGAATTCGAACGGCCTCGACTCTGGCAAGAGGTCGGTGACTGGACTCACAGCGCCTTTCCGCTGATTGTCGTACATCCAGTCCAGCGTGTAGTGCAGACGTGACGTGTAGTCGGTCTGCTCGCCGCCTCGATACCGCGTGAACCGAACTTCCTTGGCAAGTCCTTCGAAGGTGTTGCCGCCCTTTTTCAACATCCGTGCGATGCCAAGCGTCGATTCAAAGAAAGTCACACAGTCGAGGCCCTTCAGGTTCACCGTGCAGACTTCAACCTCGACGTTGTTCTCAAGGGTGAAACCGACGTAGGGGGTTCCAAGGAGCTCGGTCGCCACCTTGCCCATCAGTTCGCTCATTGGCAACTTCGCCCAGTTACCACTCTTGGCCTTCTGCATGATCGCATCGAAGACCTCTTGCCCAGTGATTTGTGTCGGCGATTGGATGCCAAGAAGAAGGATTACGGCCGCTGTCATTCGGGTTTCTTCCCGGTCTCAGCGATGATGACGGATCCGATGCCACCTCGCACATTGAACCTCCCAGTAACACGCATCCAACGAGGCTTGCAGGCAGCCTCAAGTTCATCAAGCAGCCTGTTGGTTACCGCTTCGTAGTAGATGCCTTCGTTTCGGAAAGAATAGTAGTACAGCTTGAGAGACTTCAACTCGATGCAGGTCTCGTCTGGAATGTATTCCAGGTCGATTGTTGCAAAATCAGGCTGACCCGTTTTTGGGCACACACTCGTGAACTCCGGGCACGTGTGGAGTATTTCAAAATTGCGGTGTGGCGCTGGATTCGGGAAGGTCTCAATCATGGCCTAAGGGTGTACCCCAAGCCCGAGACTTCACCGGGGACCTGGAGCATCCCCGTTTAGTCAACATTGGGCCCTAACGGAAGCGCCAAATAATTTGGCCCGCGCCAAGAATTTCCTTCGCGGAGTAAGTCTTTGCATGACTGTCTGCAAAAACGATCGGTGTCATGCCATCACCGTCACCGGTTGACATGTACTTGGCAAAGACCGGCTTGAGTAGCTCAGCGGGAACCCCTGGTGTTTCCTTCACAAGATCACGGTCCGAAACGAGCGGTGGGGTGAACTTGATTTCCATTCCCTGGATAGGAGCACCGTTATACGGGCTGAACTCATAACCGAGGTAGTGCTGTGCAACCTCTCCCCACGGAGTGATTGCCAGGAGCGCAACCGCCGCAGGATTGTCGGCTTTGTCGAATTCGGCAGCAGACTTAAACGCAAGACAACCCGTTGCATCCTTCACGTCACCACAACCTTGCGAGACGTCAATCGCCGTGGCACTGCTGTAACCAACGCTCATCATGCCTCGAGTCGCCCAAGTCTGACTGTATTGACCTCCGGTTCCGGGAGCGACAAACACCTTCTCGTCCTTCACGTAGGTTTGAAGACCGGCGGTCCACA
>JBBRHU010000048.1:0-13323 GCA_038222255.1 Fimbriimonadales bacterium
GGAAGTTCACCTGACGCTGCCGCGACGACTAGGATCGGGCGATGCTCAGCCTGGGTGTAGATGACGAGCCCTGTGAGATCGGTGGAAGCTCGAAGGCGATCTGCCAGAGACTGAAGTGCCTGCGGGCTCTGGACGGCTTCCGACTCTTGGGTGCTGAGCTGGACCTTATATCGATTGAGTTTCCCTCGCATTTCATCAAAAGCTTCGCGAAGCTGTCGGTGGTTCTCTCGCAGTTCGATGTGCTCCCGAAAGAGACCGTCGTTCACGGAAACTGCTGCCTCTACCGACGTCGGCTCTGGAACGTATGCGGTTGCGGCGGGCTCATGGGATAGGACGACGACGGCGATGAGTCCAAATCCCACCGCTTGAACAAAGACACTCGGGGTGAGGGCACCACCAAAGGCGATATGGATTGCAGGCAAGCCAGCGGCGCTAGCAAGGTTAAGCCAGCCGTAGCGTCTCACGTCACGAAGGGCCATCGTGGCGAGAGGAACCGCGCAGATAATTCCATACCTGCTCAAAAATCCACCAGGAGCGAGCAAACCCATGATTGCGAAAGCATCAAAGCCCACCAGGACGGTGTGGATGGTTTCATCTAGGGTCTCTTTCCGGCTGAAAACCCACTGCACGCCGCCGCTAATCGCAATGAGCGATGCAACGAGAATTGCGTGGTCTAACTGAACCCATTTGGTCAGATACGCGGATCCGATGATAACCGCGCCGACAACAACCCGAGAAAGAAAGTCGATCATGCCCTACTGGCAATCTTCGGGGGAAAACGGCAGGGCAATTAGAGCGGATGGGCGGCAACTTTACGGAAAGTCTCGCGACGCATTTCTCGAATCTCGACAGTGATGCTCGTCTTGTGGTCTTCGAGGCTCTGGCGAAACGCGGCCGTGAGCACCTGCATCATCGCATCTGCAATTTGGCACTGCACTTCGTCGCTCCGACCCGTGAGGATCGCAATCTGGCACTGGACAAACCCCTCAGGAGCCCCAACTCCCATCGCCCAAATCGTCCGTAGAGAGTGATAAGCCTTGACTGCGGCCGGATCAATGACGTCAAACCCCGAGAGGCAGACCACAAGGTCGGCCAGAATGTCCGGAATGGAGATGCTCTCCTCAAGGTTCGGACTCGTCTCTAGGTGGATTTGCGGCATGCCGTTCGATTCTACGCGGAGACTTACCCTCTCCGGTTCCAAGTGGCCCTGCGAAATCTAGCCAATTTGAGTCATAATCTGTGAACTCTACGTGGCGGTTGTAGCTCAGGGGTTAGAGTGCCTGACTGTGGCTCAGGAGGTCGTGGGTTCAAGACCCATCAGCCGCCCCAACCTTTTTAGCTGGATTCTGATTCGGCGATGTTCGGCATTTGAAGCACAAACCTACGGTTGTGCCTCCAGATGCGAAGCGGCGTATCGCCCTCCCATTCACCCCAAGCTCTTCGTCCAGCGAGATGTTCGAATTCATCATCGTCATCTCCGACCAGATACACTCAAATCGACACTCATGCTAATCACCGCACTCTTCCTCGGTTTCGCAGTGGCGGATGACTCGATCCGTTATCCCTTTCTTAGCCCGATCTTTTCGGATCACATGGTGTTGCAGCGGGGGCGGCCAAATACCTTTTGGGGATGGACGACGGCTGGAAGGAAAGTCAAAGTAACGATCTTGGGCAAGGCGGCGGAGGGAGTTGCCGATAAGTCTGGGAAGTGGGTGGTGAAGCTTCAGCCACCTAGAGTGGGTGGTCCGTACACGGTTCAGATTGATGGCCCCGAAAGGCGGACGCTCACCGATGTGCTGGTCGGCGATGTTTGGCTTTGTGGCGGACAGTCGAACATGCAATACGGTGTCATGGGCACCGAGAATGGCAAGGCTGAGGTCGCGGCTGCAGACTATCCTCAGATCCGATTTACGATTGTTCCTACGAAGATGTCGTTTCAGACGAATGCATTCACGGTCTCCCCGTGGCAAGTGGTTTCGCCAAGCACAATCGGAAAAGACGAGTGGAATGGACTGTCGGCCGTCGGCTATTTCTTTGGCCGAGAACTTCAGAAGAATCTGAACATCCCTATCGGCTTGGTCCACGATAACCGTGGTGGCAGTTCAGCCGAATCTTGGGTAAGCCGTCCGACTCTTGAGAAGGCAGGCGAGTTTCGTGAGACGCTCGGCAGAATCGACGACGCCGTGCGAAGTGGTCACGCCAACCAAGGCAGGCAGGTTGAAGGCTGGATCAATCGATCTGATCCTGGATCAAAAGATGATGCGTGGGCGAAGCCAGAGTTTGACGACCGCGCCTGGGAAACCATTTCTCTCCCTGCCAGTTATGCAGACTTGGGATTCGGGTGGCATCTTGGCGTGACTTGGTTCCGAACTGTTGTGAACGTTCCAGAGCAGGGATCGAACGGGGCGGCAACTCTCTCGCTCGGCGCCATCGAAAATCTGGATTGGACGTATGTGAATGGCACCGCAGTCGGGTCAACCTTTGATGCGCAGCAGAATCGAGCCTACAAAGTTTCGGCGGGAACGCTCAGGCCAGGCCGAAATGTGATCGCAGTGCGGGTCGCAAATATCGGTTCTTCTCTAGGCTTTGCATCAAAGGCATCTCAACTCTCCTTAACTCTCGGCAACGGAAGCAAGATTTCACTTGCTGGCAAGAAATGGAAGGTGAATCGCGGGCCGAATCTGTGGTCTGGCAAGGGCGAATTTCCCTGGGTGTTAGAGGGAGGAATGGGTACGCCGACTGTCCATTACAACGCGATGATCGTGCCTGTCGCTCCGCTAGCAATTCGAGGGGCGATCTGGTACCAGGGTGAATCGAATGTGGGAAGAGCGAAGGAGTATGTTGACGTGATGCAACAGGTCGCTAGCGACTGGCGAAAAGCCTTCCAAACCGACGATTTGCCGTTCTTGCAGGTGCAGCTTGCGAACTTCCAACGACGTTTTGATAAGCCCTCCGAGAGCAGCTGGGCTGCGCTTCGCGAGGCACAGATGCTTTCTGCGCAAAGGATCCCTAAGGGCGGACTTGTGACAGCTATCGATATTGGCGAGGCAGGCGATATCCATCCGAAGAACAAAAAGGACGTCGGCAATCGGTTGGCCCTGCTCGCGCTAAATCAGGTGTACGGACAGAAGAATGTCTCTGGAGCGGGGCCGATGTTCACTTCGATGAAGAAGGAAGGCGCTGCCATCCGACTTCGATTCGATAAGATCGCGGGTGGGCTTGTGGTGAAGGGAGATGACCTGAAGGGGTTCGCCATGGCAGGAGCGGATCGGCAGTTCCATTGGGCGAAGGCGATCCTAGTTGGGAAAGAGATTCTCGTGACTTGTCCGGGCGTGCTCGATCCCGTCGCGGTCCGATACGGCTGGGCAGACAACCCCGAGGTCAACCTGTACAACAGCCAAGGGATGCCAGCATTTCCGTTTCGAACCGACAGCTGGCCGGTGAATTAGAGGACTTCTGAGAATCGAACCGGCTGGAAAATGCCTTCCGAGACCATTTGAAGCGTCTCGGGAGCGACCAGTCCTTGCCGGTCTCTGTCTCGCTCTTCTGCGATCTGTCCGGGCTCCAGTCCGGCGTGAACGTAGTCCCACATATCCGCCGCCGCATAGCCAGGATGAGTGACGTACATATAGTCTCCTGTACTTTCTTGGTCGTAAAGAGCTTGAATATCCGAGACTGATCGCACGTTGGGAAGATCATCCACCCACAGCAGACCTTCGCGGTCCGCTAGTTCGCGTAGCAAAACATCGAGCCCGCCAACCCACCCGACTCCCATGTGCTGGTCGAGATAGACGATGTTGAGCCCAGCCTCGCGGGCTAATCGTAGCTGCGCTGTGACCTCTGCGATGGCCTGCTCAAGATCGAGTCCTCGCTCGTTCAGGATGTTTGGGAAAGCGGTGAAAGCGCCTGAGGGTTCGACAAGCGAGGATACGGCTGCTGGGGGCAAAATCGGTCCCCATTTGATCGAATCCCACTCTGAATTGAGGACGACATGAAGGCCCAGATCGACGCCTTTCAGCTGCTGTAGCATCGGAACAGCGTGGGCGAACTCTGGTCCAGGCACCATCACTGAGATGTTCTTGAGAACACCTTCGGTCGCGGCTTGTACCACGGCCCGATTGGCACTTTGGCAAGAGCCAGCGTCGTCTCCTCGGGTAGCAATTCTTAGGCTCATTGGATATTCTGTGGCTTAGCCAATGCTAAACATTGCAGATTTCAAAAGCGTGAGCGAGTGCATCGATCCGGCTCGTCCGCTTAGAAAAGAATTCGTGCCCCATATAGCCTGTGTAGCCGAGTTCTGAGAGAGCGAGGCTGATGCCCCGATAGTTCATCTCACCATCATCCAGGTCGTGCCGACCAGGGTTTCCTGCGGTGTGGATGTGCCCGATATACGGCATTGCTCGACGCAAGTGTCGGATGACATCGCCCTCCATAATCTGCACGTGATAGATGTCGAACAGCAGCTTGACCCTTTCGCTCGACACACCTTCGGCAAGGGCAATTCCCCAATCGACGTGATCGCAAACATAACCGGGATGGTCGACGCGAGAGTTTAGGATTTCGACATTCAGCGTGACGCCCTTCGATTCGGCATACGGTGCGAGTCTGCGGAACCCTTCGATGCAGGTCTTCAGGTCCTCGTAGTCAGATCGTCTGGAATCTCTCACCCCAGAGAAGCAGATGATTCCGGGAATGCCGAGCTCAGCCGCCTTATCGACCGAGTGGTTGACCTCGGCTTCAATCCGATCCCACTCCGCCCTTAGGTTCAGCCCGCTTTCGATTCCGTTGTGGCCGGTGAAGCTACAAATGACAAGACCAGCCTGCTTCGCGAGAACTGCCATCTCGAACAGTTCATCCCCCGTTGACCAGGTTTCAGCGGCTTCGTAGCCAATCCGCTTTGCCTCCGAAAAGAGCTGTTCCAGAGTGACGTCTTCAGTCTTGAAACAGGGGATGCAGAAGCTTTGTTTGATGCTCATGGTGCGACCGGTCGAACTGCCCCGAGCCTACCCGACGAAGTGCTGGTGGTGACGCAAATCACCACCAGCAATCGGTCCTAGAACGCGGAACGGGTGACCACGACTTTGTGGTAACCGGCGAGCGATCTCGCCGATATCGACGCTGGACGTCGTGTTGTCGCGATGCGGATTTGTCCGGGAGCGAGCATCGTGATGAAGTTTTCCGTGAAGGGGGCGGGAGAGCCTTCCTCGGTCAACATGAGGTCAACGACTGGGCCAGGGATGTCGATAACCAACGCTCCAGGCTCTGCCGTTGACACCGTGATCGTCGGGGCCAGCGCGAGTCGCGTGTTCTTCGGCTCGTTCAGCAGTCGCCAAGCAGGATCCATGCCTTCTTCTTCGAATGCAATTGCAGTTTGCGGAGTGGGCAAGCCACTGACATCAAACACCCCTACTTGTCGTCTTTCACCCGGCTCAAGAACAACCGCACCGACCCCTTGCTCCTTCACGATTTCGCCCGAAAGCAGGTCATATGCGCGAACGACCGGCTCTAGGTAAGCCGGCGATGAACCATCGTTGATCGCCCATAGCTGGATCTTCTCATTCTCCCGATAGACTGAGAGGAGAACATCGGCATGCAGGCGTCTCAGGTCGTAGGCAAGAGCCTTATATTCGCCTTCGCTGTCAAGAATCGCCCAGCTCTGAACTGGCCAGCAGTCGTTAAGCTGCCAGATGAGTGAACCCTTACAGTATTCCGACCGTCGATAATGCTCGACGCCGTGCCTCAAAGCGTCACGCTGGTTGAGCTGAGAGTAGTACACCCAATCCTCAAGGTCGTTGGAATGCGGATAGTGGAGTTCCACAAAACCGTGGAAGGTTTCTGTGCCCTTTCCAGTCTTGTCATGCCAAACCACAACCGGTGCGGTAGGATCGGAGTCTCCAGGAACCTTCGCTGCGTTCTCCCAGGTTGAAAGAGTGCACGAACTCGCGAATCCATATTCGCTTGAAAATCGGCCCTTTGATTCTGTATAGTGCTTCCAGTCGCCTCGACCGTGCCAGACATCCCAGTTGTGCTGGTCGCCGTAGCCGTCCGAGTTTGGTCCCCGTCTCTTCGCATCGACGATCTTCTCGTTGGGAGGGGTGCCGATCGGCGACGTAGCAATATAGCTCGTCTTGGCATCAGCAGCAGCGACTACTTCGGGAAGTACCTTGTCGTAGTGGTTCTCGCCGTAGTAGCGATCGGGGGTGCACTCTGGACCGCCCCACTGGTTAATGAACATCTCAAGGTTTTCGTTGTTGCCACACCAAAGCGCAAGGCAGGGGTGGTTGCGAATTCGTTTAACGTTCACCGTGGCCTCGTTTCGAATCACGTCTTGCCAAGGCTGGTCGTCTGGGTAGTAGGCACACCCGAACGGGAAATCTTGCCAAACCAAAATTCCTAGTTCATCGCAGATGTTGTAGAAGTCGTCGGTCTCGTAGAGTCCGCCGCCCCAAACGCGGAGCATGTTAAAGCCCATGTCCTTCGCCTTTGAAAGTCGGTCTCGGAGCCGCTCTTCGTCGACGATCGATGGGAACGAGTGATCCGGAATCCAGTTTGCTCCTCGAGCCCAGATGAGCTCGCCGTTCACTGAGAACTCGAACGACTCGCCAAATTCGTCTGGATCGCGCACCAGCTGGATCTTGGTTAAGCCGAAGTTTGTGACACGGTAGTCGATCGATGACTCCTCGTCCGTCAAGCCCTCTGGCTGCTCGCTCAGGAACCACTCGGCATCCTGAACGGTGAAGAGCTCAGTCCAAACGCGGAGAACGTTTGGATTTTCGTGTGACCACATCTCGGTCTCTTCCATCGTAATGCGCCCATCGCGCTTCCAGATCGGACCGTCTTCAGCGCCGAGCACTCGGTGGAGGGCAACCAAGCCGGCTCCTTCAAATTCGGTGGTAACGACAAGTTCGACGGAGTCTTCGCCCCACTCTTGCTGAACATGCACGTCGAGGATTCTTCCGGTGCATTCGATGAGGGTCACCGGCTTCCAGATGCCACATGAAACGAGACGGGGACCCCAGTCCCAGCCGTACATGTATTGCGCCTTTCGGACGAACGTGCGCTCTTCAAATCGGTCGATCTTTTCGCCGATGTTGTTTTCTTTGAAGTAGATATCTCGCCGCTCGTTACCCACTCGTATGGCGGATTCAAAGTCGATTCGAAGTTCGTTGGTGCCCTCTTTCAGTTTGTCCGTGATATCGAGGGTGACGGGGACAAACATGTTGTCCGAGGCTCCGATTTGCTCGCCATTTAGGAGAATCGTACAGACCGTATCGAGTCCCTCGAAGTTCAGGAGCCGTCGGTCGGTGCCTTCCATCGGCGACCACTCAAAAGTGGTCCGATAGCTCCAGTCGGCTTGGTCGACCCACTGGACAGAGGCCTCATACATCTTCTCGTGTGGGTCAGGAATGATCCCGTGGTCTTGGAGATCAAGGTGGACATGCCCGGGAATGGTGGCGCTTTGCCAAGGCATGCGGCTATAGCCAATCTTTTCTGTGTCCCACGTGCGTTGCGCGAACTCCCAGTTCGCATGGAGGACTGTTCGACGCATCATCCTCTTGATTATGGCGGGTCGGAAGGCTAGGTATGCCTTTTAGGAGCATACGGAGCCCGACTTAGCCGAACGCTGACATCATCGAGCCCTAGCTGGTCCAGCATCCGACGCACATCGCCGACCAAATGCTGTCGTTCGTTTGCAGGACCAAGAGTCACTGATCTGAGCGGAAGGCGTTCACCGCTCGCCATGGGCAACCTTACGAATGGTACAAGTGGCTCGGGCCGATACTCAATCGGTATTGACGAGCCCTGGACCGTGCTGTATACAATCCTGAATTCCTCTTCGTCTTTGAAAGCTTCGTGTTTGAAGAGTGGGGCGAGCAGGGCCCAGACTGCCCAGAAAAATCCGGGAGCAAGGAGGTTAAACAGTTCCAAGTCTGCTTCTGTTGAGCAGGTCGAATTTCTTAGTGAATCGATGTGCAGCGCGACGTATTCCAGCAGCTTCCTAGCAACTCGGTATTCAGGTCCGAGCGTGTCAATTTCTCCTGCTTTTGCCTCTCGCAAATCTCCCCCGTAGACCACCCAGAATCCGGTGCCCACAAGCCCATTTGAGGAATGTAAAAGAGATTCTAAATCGAATTCGAGACAGACTCCAGCTCCGTCGTCACCGTAAGCTCTCCACTGAGAGAGGTCATCCTGCTTTCCCGAAAAGCTGACGCAGTAGGAAGAGTTCCTCGACGTAAAATCAACAGATTTCGCGGTCAATTCATCTTTGTGCGCAATCGACTTGAGATCTGAACCCGCTCGTGTTGCCGCCATATGGGTGGCAACTCGGCTGATCACACTCATTCCAAACTCAAACTCCTGAATGTCATTGAGATAGCGTGTGCTAGTTGCCCAGAACTCATTCAGCGTCAGGTGGTTAGAAACGACGTCGCTACTGGCAAGCATCCTTCGAAATGACCGAAAAGAAGTGTAGTGATAGATGGTCTTGCGATCGGACTGGTCGGGCACATTTACGCCGATTGTCGCGAGTCGAATCGTTTCGGAGGTCGAGCCAACCAAGTCCCGCACACTGGCAGCAATTCTCTCAGAAATCGAGTTAGGATGCTGCCGCATGGACAGCCTCTTCAAGTCTTATTGGACCGACGTTGAGAGCATCCACGCTTAGAATGCGGCCCAGTTCGTGCCACAGCACTTTCTGCCTGTGGAAGGGGTCAAGCCTCAAGAAGAGCTCCGATCCCTCGACAACAACCGACCCAAACACTCTGCCATCGAGCTCGGTCAGATGTTCTTCGATCGCATCCGTTGAGAATGCAATCCGGACGGCTTCCAGGACTTTTTCTTTCATGCCACTACCTCTAGTTTATACGTCAATTTGCTGAGAATTACAAACTCATATCCGAGCTATGTCCGGGGAATAGTTTTGCGTGGGGGTCGATTCGGGTTTTGGCGATGCAGACGGCCGTTGCTGCTTCTCCGACACCCGATGCGATGAGCTTTAACTTTGAGCCGTGCGTGCAGACGTCGCCGACGGCAAACACTCCCGACAGGTTTGTTTCGAAATGGCTGTTCACTTTGATCTGTTGCTTGTCGATTTCGAGACCCCAGGTTTTGAGGGGGCCAAGCGATGATTTGAAACCGATATTGACCACGATTGCGTCGCAGAGCACTCGTTCAAGCTCTTTGGTCTGGGTGTTTTCGATGGTCACAGCCTGGAGGTGGTCATCTCCATGGAGGTCTTTGATGACTTGCCAAAGTCTCATTTCCTGTCCAAGTGCTCTGACCTTGTCGATTGAATCTTCGTGCGCTTTGAAGACGTCGCGTCGGTGGACAAGCACGAGCTCCTTCGCAGTGTCATAGAGGTTGAGCATCCAGTCAAAAGCGCTGTCTCCTCCGCCGACGATCAGGACGGTTTTGTCTTTGAAGACCGACTTATCGCGGACGCCGTAGTGGACACCTTTGCCAACATACTCATCCTCTCGCTCCACGCCCATCTTCGTCGGACTAAACGCTCCAGCTCCGGCCGCGATGATGATCGTCCTCGTCGGAAGCTTGAGCCCAGATCGTGTCTCGATCACGTAGTGGTGCTCTTCGGTGTGGAGGGTTTCGGCGGTTTCACCGAGCACGAGGTGGGGGTTGAATTGAACCCCTTGCGCGATCATCTCTTTCGCGAGATCCTTTGCCAGGATCTTGGGAAAGCCGGGCATGTCGTAGACGTACTTTTCTGGATAGAGCGCTGTCAGCTGGCCGCCAAGCTCGTCGAGCGAGTCGATGATTCGCACCGACATACCGCGCAATCCTGCATAAAAGCTCGCGAACAATCCGCATGGGCCACCTCCAAGAATCGTGACATCAACCAACTCCATCCCCTAGAAGGTACCCGTGGAGAATTTGGCCCCCGGTTCATTCTGCCCGTGCCTAGATATCGAACAGGCAATTTGAGTCATCTTAGAAAGATGACCACGCACGACGAACATCTCGCACTGAATGAGCAGTACGGGGCACACAACTATGCACCGCTGAAGGTTGTGATTGTGAAAGGTGAGGGCGTGTGGCTTACGGACATCGAGGGGAAGCGATACCTTGATGCTCACTCGGCATACAGCGGCATAAACTTCGGCCACAGCAATCCCGCGATCCTAGCGGCGGCGCATAAGCAGCTCGACAAATTGACTCTCACGAGCAGAGCCTTTTACACAGATCAGCTGGGATTCCTGCTAAAGGAGCTCTCCGAATTCTGTGGAATGGAGATGATGCTGCCGATGAATTCTGGAGCTGAGGCCGTCGAAACGGCGCTGAAGCTCGCCAGGAAATGGGGCTATCAAAGAAAAGGAATCGAAGAAGATAAGGCCGAGATCATCTGCTTCGCCAACAATTTTCACGGTCGAACCACGACGATCGTGAGTTTCAGCGATTCGACGATCGCCCGAAAGGATTACGGTCCCTACACGCCAGGCTTCCACATCGTCCCCTACGGCGACCTTGCGGCGGTCGAGGCTGTTATATGCGAAAACACAGCAGCAGTGCTCTTTGAGCCGATCCAGGGAGAAGCCGGAATCATCATTCCTCCGGCGGGGTTTGTTGCTGGTCTTCGAAAGCTGTGTACTGAGCACAATGTGCTTCTGCTTGCAGATGAAATCCAGACGGGATTTTGCCGAACCGGAACGGTATTTGCCTGTGAGTTCGAGGAAGTAATACCGGACCTCTACATCCTCGGAAAGTCGCTCGGGGGTGGAGTCGTTCCGATTTCTGCAATCGTCGGATCGCGAGACCTGCTCTCGCTCTTTACTCCCGGCAGCCACGGCAGCACCTTCAGCGGCAACCCCTTCGCCTGCGCCATCGCCCGAGAGGTGATTGCTCTGATGAAGAGCGAGCACTATGAGAAGAACTCTCTCGAATTAGGTGCGTATTTGGTCGAGCGATTGACTGATGCTGCGCTTCCAAAGGTAGAAGAGATTAGAGGTCGAGGGTTGTTTGTCGGCGTTGATATCAAGAAGGAATATGGTAAAGCAAAGGCGATCTGTGAGATATTGATGGGCGAAGGCGTCCTCTGCAAAGACACCAGAGACTATTCAATCCGAATCGCGCCTCCGCTAACGATCACTAAAGAAGAACTCGACTGGGCGATAGAGCGGTTCATTAAAGTGTTATCCTAGCTCCGATTTCCCTCCCTCGTGCTCCCGCATGAGGGAGGGTTAGGGAGGGAGATCACCAACTTATCGAGTTAGCGTTGGTCGTATATTCGCGACTTACAGCTCCCGTGATCTCCCCCTAAATCCCCCTCACGATCGGGAATCGCGAGGGGGACTTCGGAAGAGTCCCTCCCTCGTGCTCCGGCATGAGGGAGGGATTTAGGGAGGGAGATCACCAATTTATCGAGTTAGAGTTGGTCGTATATTCGCGACTTATAGCTCCCGGGATCTCCCCCTAAGTCCCCCTCACGATTGGGAATCGCGAGGGGGACTTCGAGAAAGTCCTTTTCTGCCAAGCCGGTTCTGCGACACCTGCGGGGAGGACATGGATAGCGAACTCGCCGCCACCCGAGTCGGCCGGAAGGCAGTATTCCGCGCGTTTAAGCGGGAAGGCGCGAGTGAGGGACGTGGGACATGGCCTGATACATCCTGACCATCAGGCAAACAGGTAAGTTAGGAATCCCCCTTATGCCAGCCTACGAGTTTGAAGAAGAAATCTATAGTTTCCAAATCGATTTTAGTCGACACGTGAATAACTCGGTCTACATTCAGTGGTTGGAAAAAGCACGCGTGAAGTTGTGTGCGGCGGCGGGCTATCCATTGCATCGAATGGCGGAAATCGGTGTGTTGCCTGTGCTGACCGACACTGAGATCAGCTACAAAAAGCCGCTCGTGATGGGCGACACTGCGGTGGTTTCGGTCTGGGTCGAAGAGATCGGTGGAGCTTCAGCTTGGATGGGCTATGAAATTCGGAACCAGGCGGGGGAGCTTTGTGCAAAGGCGAGGCAGCGTGGGTTGTGGTTTGATGCCGAAAACAACCGTCCTCGGCGCATCGATGAAGACATGAAAAGAGCGATGTCCGTCTTCTTGAAGGACTAACCGAGTCCTCTTAGGCGTCGGATCAACTTGCCCGTTTGAGCATCCCAAGTCGCGAGAGTGCTGTCTTCCGAGGTCGTTATGAATTGTGAACTTGCCGGAATCGGGACGATATCGCGAATTGGCTTCGAGTGGGCTTGAATCTCTTGGATCATCTCGCCCGTCGAAGCATTCCATAGCCGGACCTTTCCGTCGTCGCCACCGGTGATGACGGTTGTTCCGTCGTTGCTTAGGGCCACAGTCGTGAGGCCGACCGACCGCGCTTCCCACAAAAGCCGCCCGCTCGCGGCATCAAACGCCTTGAGGCGCTTGCCTCCGCTATCATGACGCCCGACTCCGGAGACTCCGACGACCATCTTGCCATCCTGAGAAACTGCGATGTCTGCACAATAGGCGTCAACGTTTGCGTCCCCACCGGAGGGATGGCTCCACAAGAGCCCCGCATGAGACGCTGCGTCCAGCTCGGTAAGAGATCGCTCGCCCCTCGCGGCCCAAATGGGAGAATCTGACCGAAGATTCCACGCGCTCCAAGTGTTCCCCGCAGTGAACAGCCGAAGTCCGTCCGCAGAAAACTTGACCGAGCAGGTGAAGTTGCTCTTTTCGAAAATGACCCCGACCTGCTTCCACTCACTTGTCTCGAACAGATAGGTCCAGCCGCTAAAGCAACTCGCCGCTAAGGTTTTTCCGTTAGGACTCACCGCGACGGCATCCACCATTTCGTTCGGCAGGAGCCGCTCTTTACAGATATAGGCTCTCGGAGTCAGCATCCAAATCGTGAGCCCACCTTGATAAGTCCCGACGGCAAGCAACCTTTCATCCCCAACAAATGCCAGACCCCGAACCGCTTTCGAGACCGGGAATTGCTTGCGATAGGATCCATCTTTAGTATTCCAAACCCCCACATGCCCCTTGCTCCCCCCCGCCGCCACAATCCGCCCATCCCCAGTCACCGTCACCGCGCTGTACTGCGCTAACGCCGCCTGGATCGTGGCGATGAAAAGAAGGGCGATGGATGTCAGCTTTCGAAGGTTTGCCATGAACAGAGTTCCCACTGGAACGACGGTTGAAACTCGAGGAAGTTCCATCGGGGGAGAAAAAGCTGGAGCGTGCTCCTCCAAGTCCCTTCCTCGTGCTCCCGCATGAGGAAGGGATTTAGGGATGGAGATCACCGGCCTTTCAAATTGAACGTCAATTGTAGTTACGAAAGCGGAGTCTCAGTCAGCCGGATCTCCCCCTAAATCCCCCTCACGATCGGGAA
>JBBRHU010000049.1:0-13217 GCA_038222255.1 Fimbriimonadales bacterium
GAGGCAATGCCGAGCAAGATGCGACCGCACTTAGGAGAAACGCAGACCAGTACGCGCTCGATGTACTTGGAAAGTTGGAAGGGGTTGTGTCGAAGGCGATGAACGTGATCGACCGAGGAAAGCAAGAACTGCAACCCGCACCCACTAACCTCCCGAAGTCCGCCACTGCAGCAGCTACGGTTCGCGAGAGAATGCAGCGGTAACCATCGCTCGCGCAGATTCGACATCATCCGGAGCGAGTGCGCCTTCAAGCACCCGCTCCAAAAGCCATTGTTTGACCTCACCCACTTCCTTGCCGGGCGCGAGCGAGAGAAGGGTCATGATCTCCTTTCCGCTTAGCGGACTCTCTAGCTTGGCTACCGGAGTCGCATTTGCGACTCGTTCCAGATGATCTCTGATTGCTCCGATGTCCAACGCTCGGACACCCGGGCGAAGGGCGTTTGCGTCTGCATCAACGAGCTGTAGCAACCGTTCCAAGTTCTCGCCAAGATCGCGCATCAGCTTTCTAGAAGCCGAATCGCCCCACTGCTCTGCCGTCCCGATCCGCATGTGGTTCTTCACAAGCTGCTGGACGCAAGTTGCGAAGTCTTCGGAATAGCGAAGCCGCCGCAGAATCACCCCTGCCTTCGCGGCACCTTTGACTTCGTGAGTGTAAAAGCGGATATTGCCATCATCATCCACCATTCGCGTCTCGGGCTTCGAGACGTCGTGAAGCAGCGCAGCCCATGCAAGCGCGAGATCTTTGTGGCCGGCGTTTTTGAGAACAAGTAGGGTGTGTTCCCATACGTCAAGATGGTGATACTTACCCTGATCGACCCCGACCATTTCGACGAACTCAGGTGCGAATTGCTTCAGGAGACCAAGCTCCATCAAGTCCACGAAGGCAAGGTGCGCCAGGGGGAGACCGAGGATCTTGTCGATCTCGTCGCGGATTCGTTCCATGCTAATGATCTCGAGTCGTTCTGCGATCCGTTTGATCGACTCGTAGAGTCCTTCCGCTGGCGCAAAACCCAGTTTCCAGCGAAACCGCACCGCACGGAGCATTCTCAGAGGGTCATCATAGAACGTGGCATCTGGATCAAGCGGAGTTCGAAGAACTTCGTTCTCCAAGTCGGGAAGCCCCATCGCAGTTGGGTCGCTGAGGTGTTCCGAGTGAATCGACCAGTAGAGCGCATTCACGGTGAAGTCTCTTCGCGCCGCATCTTCCTCGTAGGTCGCTGGCTCGACGGTTGGCTTGCGACTCTCGTCTGTGTAACTCTCTTTTCGAGCAGTCACGAGTTCGACCGGCACCCCTTCGACGTGCACCATGGCGGTACCAAACCGCGGGTAGGTGACGGGAGCAATCGTGCTCACGCCTTTAGCGTAAAGCAAATGCGCGAGGTGCGCGCTTGGGCCGCGTGTGACGAGGTCGAAGTCGGTGTCGTGCACTCGGCCTAACAACTCATCGCGCACTGCACCACCCACCAGGAAAAGGTCGTTCTCGAACGGAGTTCCGAGTGTAGCGTGGCGAATTGCTTCGAGCGCAGGGTGACTATTCGTAAGACTCAGGCTCTTCACTCAGCTTGTTTCCAAAGATGTCAGTGCCAAACTGTTCGCCCAGATAGTGTTTGCGGACGTCTTTGTTCTCAGAGATCTCTTTCCCGCTTCCCTCGGCCCGAATCTCACCATCGATGAGAATGTAGTTGCGGTCGGTGATTCGAAGCGTGGCTGAAATATTGTGGTCGGTGATCAGAATTCCGATCCCGCGCTTCTTGAGGCGGAAGATGATCTCCTGAATCTCCTCGATTGTGACCGGGTCGATACCAGTGAATGGTTCATCGAGCAGGATGAACTTTGGCTCGGTCGCGAGAGCGCGGGCGATCTCTACTCGCCGCCGTTCACCACCCGAAAGCACGTTCCCTTGGCTCTTGAGCAATCGACCAATGTGTAGTTCTTCAGCTAGCTCCTCGATTTTTTGCTTTGCCTTTGCTCGTGGAGTTCGGTTGAGTTCCAGGACAAGTTTCAGGTTGTCCTCGACCGTCAGTTTTCGAAAGACGCTTGCTTCCTGAGGAAGATAGCCAACACCAGCTCGGGCGCGCTTGTACATTGGCCAGCGAGTGACGTCTTTTTCATCGAAGAAGATTTTGCCTCGGGTAGGTCGAACCAAGCCGACCGTCATGTAGAAGGTGGTGGTCTTGCCTGCACCGTTTGGACCGAGAAGGCCAACGATCTCGCCCTGGCTAATCTCATACGAGACTCCCCGAACGACCATTCGCCCCTTGTACGCCTTCTTTAACTCTCGACCGGAGATCTTCATTTGTTTGAATTCATTGTGAACCGGATCAGCTTCATTTCACTGTCCAGATAGATCACAACCTCCTTCGTCGTTGTTGTTGACTTCGAAAAATCGGTGTCAACGTCCACTTTGATGTTCCCAGTAAAGGTGATCGTCCGAGGTAACGTCGTGAAATCTAAGTCGACCCGATCCGCGCGACCGTTAAGGCGACGCTTCTTTGGTGGCAAACCAGCCGTGTTCGGCTGATCAACCTGTTCGTAATCGAATGTGACATCACCTTCGGCAGACCCCTTTCGAATTGGAAGTTTTGCCTCGGTAGAAGGTGAAGTCAGAATCGCCGGATCGAAGAAGAATTTGGCCTTCTTAAATGCGAGGTCAAGTTTTGTTATCGTCCGCCCTTGAACGATCTGCTTGATCTGCTTCTGATCAGGCCCGCGCACGACATACTCAAACTGGCCTGGAGTCTCCTGATTCGACTTCAGAGTGCCGCCCGTTGGAAAGTCGATCGTGCCCTCCGCAATGGTTGTTGCTAGGATAATCTCCGGCGCACGCAGGTCAAGATTCATCTGCTTCTCTGAGCGCTCGGGAATCTTTTTGCCCTCCTCACCGGCGAGGGATCGCATGTAGTCGAAGCTCCTCTGGAGGCTGAAGTCGATCTTTGCTCGGCCAATTTGGCGAAGTCTTTGAAGCGTGTAGGAGCCCTCCGATGTCGGCTGAAGCGCTCCACGGATCACGTTGCCTTCCATGATCATTCCGTAAGGCTTCCCTTCGAGGTTTACCGGAGCACCTTCAAGATCAAATGTTCGTCCAAAGATCCCAAGGTCAAAGCTGATTTTTGACCAGCGACGAGCGATCCATTCGCCGTTTGCACCGATTTCAAACGCGTTATCTTGGGGGGTTTGAGCGAGGGCTATTGCCAGCGAGAGCGCGAGGATCGTCATTCGCCAGACTCCATATCCACCCCAACCACCTCTCCCTTGTCGTTCAACCGGAAAACGGCGACCTTTGCGAGAGTTTCGAGGCCATTCTTTCCGCCATCTCCGTAGCGGATCGTGATCTTCACATTTTGAGTGAGGGTCAGACGCGCAGGCTTTCGAGTTCGGTCGAGCACCATTTTCCCGCAACTCACAATGTAGGTGTTCGAGGAAGCTGCGCCGTTCGCGGACCCTTGCTTCGCGGTCACAGCGACGGGGCCGGTCACTACGGCTGTTCGAAGCAAAAGGGATTCGGCGCCTTTGGTCGTCTTTCGGTTGAGCTGAGTGTCTGCCTTGGATCCAGTCGCCTTCAGAGTCACTTCGCCCTTCTCGTTCGTCTCAATGAGTGAGACATTTCCAGTCACAACCGCGGTCGCCGTCTCGCCTTTTGCAGTGTAGGTGAGCCGATCTCCGCCCATCTTTTGGAGTTTGAAATCGGGAGCGGTCTGCTGACGCGTGAACTGCACGCCGCCAGTGAGTTCTGCACGGGTCAGCGAGGCTTTGCCGTCTTTGCCCGCAACCCCGGTGACCGTACACTTTGCGGTCGAAGCAGAGAATCGAATACCCTCAAGCTTGGAGACTCCCACAACCGGATCACCATCAAGGCCCCTGAGGGTCAGATCAATCTGATCGGGCGAAACTAATTCGCTGGAGACACGCTTTGCATGGAGCATCAGGTTATTCGACTGGTCCCTCCAATCCCACTTGGGATCCTGCAGCACGCCCGCGAAGGCGACTGACACGAGGCAAATCGTCGCAACCATCCAGGCGGGATTGGATCTCTCGAACATCCTCAAGGCGTCGACACCTTCTTCAAATCTGGCGTCGCCCAAAGCTCCGGAAAAGGGCCGAGCGTGCCCATGGGACTGGTCGCGACAACGTTTCCAATCGCGTGATACCGTTTGCGTTTGGGGAGCCACTCGAGCCGATCACAAATTAGCTGGCCGCCCTTTCGCTTGGAGATGACCACCACTTTTCCCGAGAGTGACAACACCTGCTGGACCTTGTCAGCCTCTGCACGGTCGCCTCGAAACGTACTTGCAATGCCCAGTTCGTCGTCCACTTCGCCCGTGACCTCGTTCAACATGCCTGAATCTGGGTCCATCTGAATCATCCCATCCTTGGTTTCAGACGTCGCAGTCACGCTTGCGGTCTTCCATTCTATCTTCCACAATCTTCTGGAAGTCTTGTCCGGAGAGAACACCTCGGTCGAACCAGCTCCAGATTCGATCGTCTGCTGAAGTACGTTGGCTTTTGGCGGAGCCGAGGGCGGGAGGGTGGACTTCGCCTTACAACCTACGACCAGCAGACCCACTATGAAGAAGCGGGCAACGGTGATAGATTGTCCCTCCGTGCAAATTTGCCGCTGTGCTGTCCGGCAAGCTGGCCACACGCGGCGGCAATATCATGCCCACGCTCAGCTCTTTCGGTTACGTTCACACCCATTCTTTCCAACGTTCCGCGAAAAGCGCGAACTCGCCCTCTTTCAGGACGATGAAACCCTTGCTCTGTGTCCACCCAATTGAACGGAATAAGGTTCACCACGCACGGAAGGCCGCGAATCAGTTTCGCAAGAGCCTCGGCTTGTTCGGGAGTATCCGTCACTTCCTTAATCAGCAAGTATTCAAACGTCACCTTTCGGCCAGTGATGGACTGATAGCGCCGCATCGCCTGGATCACCTCGTGGACAGGCCATCGGTGATTGACCGGCATGAGCGAATCACGAATCTTGTCGAGCGGCGAATGAAGGGAAAGGGCAAGGTCGATCGGCAAATCCAAATCGGCGAGCTCATTGATCTGAGGAACAAGCCCGACCGTCGAGACCGTGATATGGCGATAGCTTAGCCCGACTTCATCGTGAAGAATCCTCATCGCCTTGACGACATTCTTGAGGTTCAAAAGCGGTTCGCCCATGCCCATGAATACGACATTGCTGATTCTTCGCTCTGAGATGCTTTGGAGCATCAGATACTGCCCGACAATCTCGCCAGCGGTGAGGTTGCGATCAAAGCCTCCGAGGCCAGTCGCACAGAACTTGCAGCCCATCGGGCAACCGACTTGGCTGCTGATGCAACAGCTCACCCGTTTCTCATAGGGGAGCAACACACACTCGAAGAGCTGGTAGTCGCCGTTGTGTACGAGCAGTTTGTCTACATCATCAGTCGACTTTTTGTGGACCGCTACCTGCAGCGGGTTGACCGTGTGGGTCTCGGCAAGCTCTTGCCTGAGAGCAATCGGCAGTTCACCCATTGCGTCAAGCGTTTGGTCAGCCTTTCCATAGAGCCTCCAAGCAAGCTGCTTGGCGCGAAGTTTCGCATCTGGTCGCTCACCGAGTAACTCCTGGAGTTCTTCTCGTGTATTGCCGATAAGGCTAGGCAGGGGTTGCCGAGTCCGATTTTCTGTGCCAACGAACTCGTCCACTCTCGAAAGTGTACCGCCGGGGGGATTTCACACTTCAAAATAGGGCTCGGGCACAAAATGTCCCAAATTAGTCGTTAGCAAGATAGAGTTCATATCATGAAGAAGCTGTCGTATGTCGGAATCGGGCTCGCCTGCTTTTTGGGTGTCATCGGAGCCATGCAAGCAGATCGGTGGGTCGCGAAGAATCGTCGCCTTGCCGATGACGCAATCGTTGTCAATCAGCCGCCGAGCAACTCTGGGATTCGAAGTGTCGCCAACGAAAGCGGTTCTGGATTAGATTTCCGTGCTGCTGCTAAGAAGGTGATGCCGTCAATCGTGAGCGTTGACAAGTACGAGCGAACGAGCATGTTCGACGAGACGATCTCCGAGACCGGCCAAGGCTCGGGAGTCATTATTTCCAGCAACGGCACGATCGTTACGAACAATCACGTGGTTGAAGGCGCGAGCGAAGTTCGCGTCAAGCTTCATGGAGGGCAGATCTATCGGGCTCAGGTTCGCGGCCGAGACCCACGGTCTGACATCGCGGTTCTTCAGATCACTGCAAATGGACTTACACCGATCGAACTCGGTGATAGCTCAAAGCTCGAAGTTGGCGAATGGGTGCTCGCCTTCGGTAACCCGCTCGGGTTTGACAACACCGTAAGCGCAGGCGTTGTTTCCTCCCTCGGCCGGTCGCTACCCGTTCAGCGCGGAGTGCTGATGGATGCGATTCAGACAGACGCGGCGATCAACCCTGGAAACTCCGGCGGTGGACTCACCGATGCGCAGGGACGACTTGTCGGCATCAACTCAGCGATCTACTCGAGCACAGGCGCAAACATCGGAATCGGCTTTGCCATCCCCGTCAACCACGCCAAAGTGATCATCCAAGACATCTTGAGCCTCGGCTACGCACGCTATGCCGGACTTGGAGTCAACACCAACCCTCGTTATGAAGGAGTGCTCGCGATGGAGGATGTCCGAAACCAGATCACTGAGATCACCGGCGGCCAGAACGTGCCCACCAAGGGCATCATCTTGAAATCTGCATCTCGACGAATCGTCACGATCCGCCCGGGCGGAGCCGCAGACAAGGCGGGAATGAAGGAGTACGATATCTTGCTCTCCATCGACGGCACCGAAATAGGCGATCAGATGTCCTTGCTACGTGCCCTCACTCACAAGAAGCCGGGTGACGAGGTCACGGTCAAATTCTGGACGCGAGGACAGGTGAAGACAGTGACGTTGAAGCTGACAGAAGAGCGGATGAACTAATACGGATCGGGGCCGGGGCTAGAATAGGACATGATCACTTTCCTGTCAGTCGCGATGGTGGTGGCTCAACAACGAGTTTCGAGTCTAGCGGGAACAATCAAACGGCACCCGGACTTCGAATCCAAAGTCCTTAGAAACAAGCGGAACATCTTGGTCTATCTACCCCCGCAGTACGACCAAGATCGAACTCGACGGTTTCAGGTGCTCTACATGGCCGACGGTCAGAACTGCTTTGACGGGATGACTTCCTACATTCCGAACCAAGAGTGGCAGGCAGACGAGGCAGCGCAACGGTTGTGCCTGAGCAACGAAATTGACCCCGTGATTATCGTTGCGATTGATAACGCGGGCGGAGCGAGAGCGGACGAGTATCTACCAACCAAAGCTAGTGCTGGAAGGCAACAAGCGGGAGGGAAAGCCTCGGAGTACGCGAAGTTCCTTCTCGGCGAGGTGATGCCAGTAATCAACTCGACCTACCGAACAAAGCTCGGACCAGAAAATACCGGAGTGTGCGGTTCGAGTTTCGGCGGGATCCTCTCGCTCTACCTTGTCGGCAACCACCCAAAAGTGTTCGGAAAGGCAGCGGTCGTTTCACCTTCGCTCTGGTGGGACAACCAAACGATGCTCAAGTGGTCAGAGCAACACGACTGGAAACAAAAGCCCCGAATGTGGCTGGATATTGGCACGAAGGAAGGAGATGCAGCGGTTAAACACACCGCCGCCCTTGCTGACATCTTGACCAAAAAAGGCTTCAAACCCGATCTTGACCTTGTCTATTTGGCGGATCCAGGCGCCGAGCACAACGAGAAGGCCTGGGCGAGGCGCTTCCCGATGATGCTCAAGTTTTTGTTCCCGAAGAAGGGCTAAGCGACGGCCTCGCCCAACTCCGGGTGCTTGATCTGGGAGAACTCCGGCAACACAAAGGAGATCAGAATTCCAGGAATGAACACGATCGCGAGGTAGCCCATCAACTGTTGAGGAGCGTGGACTTGCGTGACGAGCGAGCCACCCACGAACGTGCCTCCAGCCGAGATCACTCGGCCAAAGTTGTAGGCAAATCCTGCGCCCGTTGTCCGAACGAGCGTTGGGAAAAGCGCAGGCAAGTAAACGGGAAAGAGCGCAAAGATGCCACCCGTAAAGAAGATCGCGACCAGATACCAGTTGCGCACGTCGTTCAGTGAGGTCATGGTGGAGTAGATGTACATCCCTCCGCCTGCAAGCGCCATGATCATCGCCATGCCCTTCTTGACACCCACCGACTTGATGATTGCGATACAGGCGAAGTTGCCGAAGATGTTCACCACCGCCATGATGATCGTCATCCAAGCGACCATTTTGTTGATCTCCACCTTCCCGTATCCTGCCTTCCCCGCAAGCTCGCGAACAGCGTGGAGGTTGAAGTAGAGCAATCCCCACACGGCGGTGATACACACGCTGGAAACAACCGTTGCGATAATCGTCGTCTTGATCACACGACGATCAAACACTGCACGAAGCGGCAGGTCGTTGTGCGCACGCTTCGATTTCCACTCCTCTGGTTCGGCGACGTGTCGGCGCAGCCACAGTGTGAAGAAGGCCGGAATCACACCTACCAAAAAGATATAGCGATGGTCGACGCTGCTGAACCAAAGCGCGGCGAAACCGGCCATGATCTGTCCGGACATATACGCACTCTGAAGGATCGCGCCCGCCCAGTATCGATATCGAGGTGGGAGAGTTTCGGTGACGAGTGCAGACCCGGCTGCCCACTCTCCGCCAATGCCTAGTGCAGCAATAAAGCGATAGATAAGCAGGTGCCACCACTCAAACGCCACTGCGCCCAGACCGGTGAACAGTGCATAGATCAGGATCGTGATAGTCAGAGTTTTCGTTCGACCGATACGATCTCCGATGCGTCCGAATATCGCCCCTCCGAGAGCCCAACCAATCAAGAACGCCCCCTGAATCCAGGCAGCCTTTTGCGTCACATCCGCCATCTCTGGCTTGACTCCGTTATGAGTCATCAACGAAAAAACGAATGGCCCTGCTACGAGCGTGTAAAGAAACCCATCGAGTCCATCAAACGCCCAGCCGAGCCAGGCAGCGATGAACGCGAGTTTTTGGTCCTTGTTTAAAGGTTTGCTATCACTCACGGCGGACATGTTGGGAAGATTATAGGCTCTTGCTTGCCATAATGTTTGAATGAGTCCATCCGAGAGGCTCGCCTTTCTTGATTCTGGCGAGAGTCCGTTGTTAATCGCGCGCATGCCAAGTGGGTTTGCCGTGATGGCGGACTACCAATACTTGCCGGGATACTGCCTGCTTCTTGCGTATCCTCAGGCCGAAAAGCTTAACGATCTCATCGATCAGCGTCGTACCCAATACCTTCACGACATGGCGTTGCTCGGCGATGCCGTCCTTGCGGCGACGGATTGTACTCGCGTAAATTACGGAACCTTCGGAAACCTTGATCCCTTTTTGCATTCACATGTTTGGCCGCGATACGACTGGGAAGACGAGCAATACAGAACCGGTCACCCATGGACTTATTCCGCGGAGTATCAGACGATGCCCGAGCATGAATTCACTGAAGAGCACCACGGGATTCTTAAGGGCAAGATTCGGTTACACCTGGACCGGCTGAACGGATTCCTCCATGACTGAGGTCGGAATTGTCGGAGCGACTGGCTACACCGGCGCAGAATTGATTCGCCTTCTCAGTTTTCATCCGAATGCGAAGGTCACCAAGGTGTATGGCAATAGATCCGTCGGCGAAACCGTGCGCTCAAAGTGCGCCTGGCTCGACTGCGACCTGGTGCTTGAATCCTTTGATGCAAAAGGAGATGTGCCGGAGTTCCTATTCCTTTGCCTAGAGCACGGGCACGCGCTCGAACTTGTGCCGAAACTTCCCGCCAATGTTCGAGTTGTTGACCTTGGTGCCGACTATCGGCTCCGCGACCGCCAGCAACACGCACTGGCCTACAAGTGCGACCCTCCCACCCAACCGGCTGCTCCATACGGCTTGCCCGAACTAGGTGATCGCGATTCCATTCGTAGCGCGAGGCTCGTCGCAAACCCCGGGTGTCACCCAAGCGCATCCCTGATCGCTCTGAAGCCGCTGCACGACCGAGGTTGGATTACGGGCACGCCTGTGATTGACTCCAAAACGGGCTACTCCGGCGCAGGACGCGCCGAGAAGGGCCTCGATTCGCATTTTTCCGAACTCACGGGAGGGCTCAAACCGTACGGTATCACCGGACACCGCCACATCCCTGAAATCGAACAAGTCATCGGCCGGGCTATTCGGTTCTCACCAAGCCTGCTGCCCATCGCTCGCGGCATAGAAGTCACCGCGGCTGTGCCATTAGTTGCGGGACTCAGCGAAGCAGACCTAAAGCAAGCTTTTATTGAAGCCTACGCGGGAGAGCCGTTCGTGCGAGTGGTGAACACCCCTCCCAGCACGAAGCAAGTGCTCGGCTCGAACCGATGCGACGTCTTTGTGACATACGATGCACACACCCAAATGGCGGTCGTCTGTTCCGTGATCGATAACCTTGTGAAAGGTGCATCTGGTGTCGCAATCCAAAACATGAATCTTATGCTTGGTTATGAAGAAGATCTTGGCTTGCCCAAGAATGGAGTTTGGCCTTGACCCCGAAGGGATTCCTTTTTGCGGGTGTTCGATGCGGACTCAAGAATAAGCGCAACGATATCGGATTGCTCTACTCCGAAGTACCAGCCAGGTCTGCAGGTGTCGTCACCACAAACCAAGTTCGCGCGGCGTGCGTCGACTTTACGAAGGGAGCACTCAATCGGGGGTCGCTTCAAGCCCTCGTCGTGAACAGCGGCAACGCCAACTGCTGCACAGGCGAGCAAGGTATTCGTGACACCGCTCGCATGGCAGATCTCGCGGCGGCGGCACTTAGCCTGAGCCCAGACCAAATTGGTGTTGGGTCAACCGGTGTCATCGGACAACTCCTCGATATGAGCCGAGTTGAAAAGGGAATCGCTGACGCTGGCAAGAAGCTTTCGGATGACCCTCGTCCGTTCATGGAAGCGATCCTGACCACCGACCTTGTCGAAAAGTGGGCGGCGACCGACCTTCAAACTCGAACGATCAAAACTCCGCAAGAGCCTCGTGGTGAGGCAGGTAATGGGCGCATCTACGGTGTGGCCAAAGGCTCTGGCATGATCGCGCCGAACATGGCGACGATGCTCGGATTCATTGCCACCGACCTCAATACGAGCGGATTCGACTTGCAGGCCATGGTCAAGCGAGTTGCGGACCGGAGCTTCAACTGTATGTTGGTTGATGGCGACACGTCCACCAACGACATGCTTCTGGTGTTGGCGAACGCGGCGTCCGGAATCGCCCCAGAAGAAGCGGAATTTGAGGAACTCCTAGAAGGGGTTTGCATCTCCCTCGCGAAGCAGATTGCCCGCGATGGCGAAGGCGCTACCAAGCTCGTCGAGATCCACGTAACTGGAACTGGCAATCCCGCCAAAATCGCTCGCACGATTGGCGAGAGTCCACTCGTTAAGACCGCAATGTTTGGCTGCGATCCGAATTGGGGACGAGTCTTGATGGCTGCAGGTAGAGCAGGCGTTGGATTTGATCCTGATCAAGCTCGACTGATCCTTCACGCTGCCGGCGAAGATCACATTCTGTTTGAGCTAGGCGGTCCAGCCGCGTTTGACCCCAAGCGTGTTTCGACCGCACTGAAATCTGACCACGTAATCATCGACCTCTGGCTCGGTGAAGGAGACTCCGCGACGGTGTACACCTGCGATTTTGGCTACGGCTACGTACGCATCAACGCCGAGTATCACACCTAAGCCCCAGTAATTCCACCTGGGCAACCGGGTAGAAATAAATCGCGTATGGGCTATGGGTTAACCTGTATTGAGAGAAAGCATGTTTAAGCTAAATCTTCTGAAGTCGTTTGGGTTCTTTGCTGTGGCCAGCATGGCTGTGCCGTTCTGTTCCGCCCAAGAAGCCACCAAAGTCTTAACGCTTGATGACGCTCTCAAGCTAGCAAAATCAAGAAATGGGACAGTCCTCGCTGCGACAATCGACGTGCTGGCGGCGAGACAGAGAGTAACCCAAGCCTACGCTGGATTTCTCCCGGTAGTCACCCCGTTTTATCAATACAACTCAAACCGCCTGGGCTTCTTCTCCGGAGGTGGCTACACCACGAGCAACGTGAACGGCGGGACCGCAGGAGTTAATTCTAACTGGCGAGTTCTCGATTCGGGCGAACGGAATTTTCAATTTCAGGGCGCTAAGCGAGCCACAGAATCGTTTGAGTTCAATTCACGGCAAATTCTCCGATCCACTCTTTTCGCAGTCATCCAACAGTATTACGAAACGCTTAGAGCGGTAGAGCTCCAGAAGGTCTCGGAAGAGCAGGTCGATCGAGCCGCACTTGTCCTACGACAAACCGAAGCTCGAATCGAAGCCGGCGACGTCGCGAAGAAGGACAAGCTCCAAGCGCAGGCGGACTTTTTGAACGCCAAGGTTCAGGTGCTCGCTTCAAAGAATCGCACCACAAACACGACTGCAACCCTCAAGTCGACAATCGGAATTGACGCGGAAGACCAGCTCGGAACCCTTCAGAAGCCGACGAGTGCAGTAGATCAGACGAGCCAGCTCGGACTCTCGACGTTGTTGCGAAGCGCAATGCAAGCCCGACCCGACCTGAGTTCCAGGCGCTCTAGCATTCAGAGCCTTTGGATGACGCGTCGACTTAACGAACGAAGGGCTGGATTCACTTTCTCAGTCGACCTCACGTTCGATAAGGTTTTCTCGCCGACCAGGAGCGAGAGCCGTTTCCTTTCGTTCCTTATTTCCTACCCCTTGTTCGACGGTGGACGTCTTCGATCTGTCGCGAAAGAAGCGGCGTTGAATATCCAGGCGAGCCAGCAGGACTTGCTCCAGGCCGAGCGAGTTGCGAAGGCGGAAATTGAATCGGCCTACCGAGAACTCCTGCAGAACGCAGAGCGACTCGATGCCGCGAAGGGTGCTCTTGAGGCTGCCGAGATTAACTATGCCGCCGCAGTCGAGTCTCAGAGGCTCGGTGCCGCGAGTGTTGTAGAGGTTTCGCTTGCACGAGTTAGCCTCGTCACCGCCCAATCTGAGGCCATTCAGGCAACCTACGATTACGCAATTAGCAACTCAAGACTGCAACTCGTCACTGGGCGGCCGATGCCCGGAGAGTGACAAACTGGTAAAACTCAACTTGTCGCTATGCGAAAGTTGATTTTTGGAATTCTAGGGTTAGCAGTTGTTGCCGGGGGAGGGTGGTATTTCTTTG
>JBBRHU010000050.1:0-13208 GCA_038222255.1 Fimbriimonadales bacterium
CCGTTCAATCTGGCCTCAGCAATGCCGCGTTCATAGCCCTGCCTTGCCGAGACAATCTCTCCGGCTTCTTCCTGGATTCGAGCCAGCCGAACCCGCGTGAAGGCCGCTGAGCTACCCACCTTGCCCTCCAACTGGCTGAGCGCCTTTTGGACTGCTCTCAAGGCCTCTTCGATACGATCATTTGCGAGCATTACTTCGCACAGGATTAGAACTGAGTCGACGAGCGAGAGTGCGTCACCTCGGAGTTCGGCCAGTGCTACTCCCGACGCTGCGAGCGTCTCCGCTTCCTCAAGCATTCCTAGCATCGTACAAGCCTCAGCGCAACGGATAATGGCCTCTACCCGCTCGCTATCGTACAAGTTTGGATTCTGCTCGGCAAGCTTCAGCGCGATCAACGAGTGTTCGTAAGCTGGCTCGCCTTGGAAAGCCCCCAGAAAGATTCGTCCCAGCAAGTTGTTTGCGGCGATCCGGACGTGGGTGTCTGACAAGCGGGGCTCCACTTCGGCAATGAGGGTCTTTGCTTCGTAACTCCTTCCCTGAAAATGCAGCAACCGAGCTTTCGCCAGGATTGCGCGCTGGAACAGTGCCCCCGAGGGTTCAAAATCGTGGGTTGCTAGCACAGCTTGTATGCACTCCTCTCCCTGGGCGGCAATGCGCCGACCGCTCCAGACCGGAACCAGCGCAATTGCAAGGTTTAGGGCTTCATTCCATTGCTCTCGACGGCTCAGGTATTCGACTGACTCAACCGTCGGGTCCGTCACCTGGGGTTCCACTACGCTCATTGGCTTCAACGGTGGTCGCTCCCGCCTCAGCTCACTTGTCAACAACTCTGAAGGCTCAATTCCTAGTTCTCGAGATAGCGATGTTCTATAACTGCCGAACGCACGTTGCGCCGAGCTCTCCTCGCCCAACAGCCGTAACGCACGAATCTTCCGAATCTGGGCACCGTCAATATACGCATCGACCTCCAGAGCCCGCTCGACATACGCAAGCGATTGCGCTGGTGAGTTTTCCATCGCATCATCGGCGAGCAAGAGCAACGCAGAAAGAAAGATCCGCTCGCATCTTGCCCGTGGGACAACAGCCCAATCGTCAAGGACACCCTGCATGAACTCCCCTCGATAGTCGAGCACGACCTGCTTCGCCAACTCGACCTGTTGAGGCTCGGACCTCAATCCAGAGTCAAATGAAAAGACTCGATGGAGATCAAACTCAACTTTGGAATTGAGCGCCAACGTCTGGCGTGTCCGATCCAGAAGATCATCTCCTAGCTGTTGACTGAGATGCAACACAATCTGGCGTAAATTGTGTCTGCCCTCCGATCCAAGGTGGTCGGGCCAAAGCACCGATGCCAGAGTTTCGCGATTCCAAGCCCCCGGTCGCGTTGCGAGCAACCCCAACAACGCCGGAATCTTCATTGAACGGAACGAAGTGAATTCCGTCTCGCCAACGATGACAGTAGGTCTCCCCAGCAATCTCAACTTCGGAGGCGCCGTCATGATCCACTGAAGGTTATCACAACTTCTCTTGGCAGGAGCTTAGTGTCGGTCGAACTCGATCTCGACTGACCTCTCAGCTCCGGTTGACACGCTCCGCGGACACCGGTGATAGTGGCGCGAATGTTCACGAGGAGATCAAGATTCATGAAGTACAACAGAGCCATTGTCGCAACCATCGTCGCGTTATCAGCCGCATTTGCAGTTGGGCGAGCGCAAAAGCCCCCAAAACCAGTCAATACTCACTGCTGGTACGGAAAACAGTGCGGGCACTATAGCAGCAAATCAAGCTGCGAAGCCCGCCCAAGGAACGGACCATGTACCGAAGCTCCAGCACACTACACCTGCCCAGCCTGCCTAGCTGAAAAGGATTGAAAACACTCCCTCAACCAATTTGATGCCGAGGAAGCGGTACGCGCAACTGAAAAGGATGGCGGAGAGGGAGGGATTCGAACCCTCGGTGAGTTGCCCCACACCGCATTTCGAGTGCGGCGCACTAGACCACTATGCGACCTCTCCGGGGGAGATTATGCCAAATCTGGGCCGCAGAATGCTGGGAGCCTACTTCTTTTGACCCGTTGGGGCTGGGTTGAGCGAATCTGGAACAATCCGAAGGATTTGAGAGCGGTTGAGCGGTCCCTCCGTCGCACCCGCCTGCACCCAGTATGTTCCCGGCGCGAGCTTTTGCAGGTCCGGTCGGACCTTTCCGACAGCAGGAAACCAAAGTTGCAAGGGTCGCAGTTGCTTCGCTTCTCGAGCATCCCGCACAGCTGATTTGCCGACCGTGAACCCATAGTTTTGATTCAATCCGATGAGTCGGGCACAGAACAAACCTGCAAGGGCTGGATTCGATTCTCTCGCCAGCGAGGCACACGCTGAGAGCGCCTCATCGAGCTCTTTACGAAAACGCTCGCTCTCCGGAAGACCACTCGTTAGAATCGCAAAATCTCGGAAAAGTCGAATCGCTTGAGCCGTCGCGGATTCGGCGTTGTAGTCAACGATTTCGGGAGCACCAGACAGCCAGAGCGGCAGGCTCCGTGACCTGTCGAATCTCAGAAGTCCTGGAGAGGCCGACTTGAAGAGATCGATCGCCCGTTGCAGTGTCGCGCTTCCCGCCTGAAGAACTTGAGGATCACCATCGAGTAAGTACATCTGCAGCATCGCGTCAGAGTAGGCCAGCCAGGAGAGCACGCTTGCGGATCGATCGTTCGCCGATGTCGTTCGAAGTACTTCATCGCTCCGGACGAACTCTCCAAGCTGGTCAAAAGCTCCGCGCACGATCGCTTCGGAGGCTACATCTCCTTCCAATCGGAGCGCCTCGATACATCTTGCAATGACGCGACACTTTGTGACGCTCAGCCCAGCGCCGACTTGCTTTGGAGGCTCGTGAATCTGCCCGAGCTTCGTGAGCAGTTGCTGAATTTCATCTTGTTGACTCAGCAACTCGCGCCGCTGCCGCACATACGGAACCATTGCGGGATTTCGCCGTGGTTCGAGATTGAGGACGTTCTTGGCGTAATCACGTTCAGTGCCGCTCAGTTCGTTGTACAGATTGGCGAGCGAATAGCTATGCGATGGACTCCGCCCGCGAATGTCGGTATGTGAAATTTCCCAAGACGGAAGGTCGTCAGTGGTTGAGAGCGATCTGAGGAGCCAACCCAGGGTCTCTTTCGCTGCGACTTGGTACAGCGGATCATGGAGGACGGCGGCGGCGGTTGACAGCGACCGCAGAAGTTCGGCGTTCTCGACCACGCCCTTATTGAAAACCACCTTCAAGCGCTCGCGATCTCGAGTCTCAGTAAAGAACCCGCCGTTCTGCAGATCAAACTGGGGCGACAGGATCATGGCGTTCAGCGAGTAAGCCGAATACTGCGGCTTGCCAAGCAAGATGAAAAACTCCCAAACTTGGGGCCACAATTGCTGAGTCATTTCGACAGGTATTCCGCCAAACTCGGGATCGATCAATTGGTGAAGATCGCCAGCAAAGGTTGAAATCGAAACGCCGGGCCGAGATGCATTGAGCGCGGCGCGGTCAGACCGTTGTTTTGCGGCGAGTGCGTCCGCATAATTCGGAGAAGACCGGATGCGTCGAAGTGAGTCGCCGAAGACGCTCACGAACACATCTCGCTCGCTCGACATGAAGTCATGTGGTGCAGGAAGAAAGCCTAAAATTTCACCTTTTGCCGACAGAAGCCAAATCTGAAGCGGTCCAAAGTTTGGCATTTGGAGCCGGGAGATGGGCAAAAACGCGTTCGCCCACTCCGGATGCTCTAGCGCGTCAACTCGAACAGGAACGGACTCCTTGTTGATCAGAGCCGCAAGCGAAGGTTCTGAGAACACGAGTTCATCGAGGTACCAAGCCTCCGTCGTCTGAGAACTGCCAATCACGAGCATAATCGGCCGTTTTGTTTCGGCTGCGTTTCGATACGCCTCGTCAAACGTCGGGCGCCAATTGACAGGTTGGTATCGGGCCTGATACAGAAAGGGCTCCGTCGACTGGGAAAGCACATTTTCCTTTCCGGGCGGAATGAATCGCTTTGCCCACAGCGAGAAAAAGCCGGCTACGACAAGCGTAGTAAGCACAAAGGTGACAACCCCAAAGCCCGGTTTAAGTTGCATCGGCGAGGTTCAGTTTATTCCCTCAGGTAAATTCATTTCATGTCGATTTCACTTGACGAGGTTCGCCACGTCGCGCGCCTCGCCAGATTAGACCTTGATGAAGCCGAAATGATGTCGCTTCAAGGTCGGCTCAACTCCCTTCTCGGCCACTTCGCCGACATCGAGCAAATCGACGTTTCGAATGTAAAGCCCTTTTCCCACGCTGTAAGTCTGCAAAATGTTTGGGCCGAAGACGTCCCCGGAGCAACCTTAACCCGTGAACAAGCCCTGAAGAACACCGCGATGCAGCGGGCGGGTCTGTTTGTGGTGCCGGTGATTCTGGAGGATTGATGGCGAAACTGACAGAACTCACCGCATCCGAAATCGCCAAGGGCCTCCGCAAAAAAACTTTTTCGGCCCCCGAGGTTACGCGAGCCTTCCTCGACCGCATTGGCACCTACGACGCCTCCGTTGGCGCTTTCCTCACAGTCTCAGCTGAAACTGCGATACAGGAAGCAACGGCCGCGCAAACACTGATTGACTCAGGCATGGCCTCACCGCTTACCGGTGTGCCGATCGCGCTGAAGGACAACATGTCCACGAATGGAATCGAGACGACGTGCGCTTCGAAAATATTGAAGGGCTACATTCCTCCGTACGATGCCTCGGTCGTTGCTTCGCTCAAGGCGGCTGGAATGCCGATCCTTGGCAAGACAAACCTCGACGAGTTTGCAATGGGAACCTCGACCGAGACATCTGCTTATCAGCTCACACGAAACCCATGGGACCTCAACCGATCTCCCGGCGGAAGCTCTGGTGGCTCTGCGGCGTCGGTCTGCGGCGGACTCGCTCCCCTCTCACTCGGTTCAGACACCGGTGGTTCAATCCGAATGCCAGCCTCACTCTGTGGCATCGTTGGATTCAAACCGACCTACGGGCGGGTTTCACGCTATGGACTTGTCGCGTTCGGCTCAAGCCTCGATCAAATTGGCCCCTTTGCTCGAACTGTCGAAGACGTCGCGCTGTTGACCGAGGTGATCTCCGGCTACGATAAAGCAGACAGCACGTCGCTTCCTAACGCAAAGATTCGGACAAACGACCTCAAGTCCGGCAGCTTGAAAGGTCTCAAAATTGCGCTCCCTAAGGAGATGCTCGGAGATGGTACCGACCCTGCCGTTGAGGCCGTTCTCCAGTCAAACATTGAACTCCTTCGCAAGGAGGGAGCGGAAGTTTCCGAGATTTCGATACCTACGATCAAACTCGGCGTAACAACCTATTACATCATCGCTCCGGCAGAAGCCAGCAGCAACCTCGGCCGATTTGATGGAGTTCGGTATGGACCGAGATCAGAGGGCAAGGGACACATTGGAGTGGTAGAGCGGACTCGAGCCGACGGGTTTGGCCCTGAAGTCAAGACCCGAATCATGATCGGCACCTACGCGCTGAGCGCGGGCTACTACGACGCTTACTATCTTCGGGCGCAGCAGGTCCGTGCGATCATGGCCGAAGAATTCAAGAAAGCATTTGAAGAGTTCGATTACGTGATCTCGCCCACCAGCCCGATACCGGCGTTCAAGTTGGGAGAACTCACCGACGATCCGATGGCTCTAAAGTTGCTCGATTTCTGCACAATCCCTGCGAACATGGGCGGCTTCCCTGCATTGTCATTAAATGGTGGATTCGCAAACGGCTTACCTGTAGGTCTGCAAATCATGGCCCCGGTGATGGCTGACGAGCGGCTACTCCAAATATCGTATTGCATCGAACAAGCGCTGGGGCTTGCCACTCAACGACCGCCATTCGCGTAAAGGTGTCAAATGGAAGACATTCGCCGCCAGGACCTGAAACTTTTTGCCAAAGAGCTCCTGAACGTCTGGCTGATCGGCGCAGCCTTGGGCTTCCTCGTGGTGTTCGCTCGTTCCTTCGACTCGTTTAGTCGGCCAAGTTTCGCCTGGGTCATCTTCTGGTTAGTGATGGTCGTTTGGCAGGTCATGAATGCTTGGTCAGCCTCAGAGAAAAGGCGATTCACAAACAAGCGCCTTGAGGCACTTTGGAAAGGCTGTCAGGATCGACTGACGCGATTTGAAGAAGTGCTCCATAAGATGCGGAAGGAGCAAGTCGCTGACTTAAACGAGATGCCGTCGACGATCCGTGGAGTCGGCTCAGCCCTATACGGTGCGCTCCGTCGCGCGGACATGATCTCCGCCGAAATTCAGCTTTCCGAAAAGGACCTGTACAACCGACCTCCAAGCTGGGCAGCAACGCCCACGGATAGCCAATCGCGCGAACTCTACCGACTTGCAGACAAGAACATTGCTGAGTATCGAGCGCAGTTCCAGGGAGTAATGTCGGGCGTGGAGCGAACGGAAGCCCAAAGCGCCGTTTACATGACGACACTCGATACGCTCCGAATGAAGATGCTGAGCTATCGACTAGTCGGCCGACAGCCGGACCTCGACAGCACAGAATTCTTGATCGCGCTTTCAGAAGCCAGGGCGCAACTCTCCGCAATCGACCGAGCCCTTGACGAACTTGACTTTTCGCACTATCCTCAAACCGTTGCCGTAGTGCCGCCCCCTATTCCCGTAGAAGCCCAAGTCGAGATCGAAAAGAACCTGGAGAATCGTTGAGTTTTCGTTACGAAGTTTTTTGCCCCGCTAAACTGAACCTCTTCCTCGCCGTTGGCAAACTTGACGCCCGCGGCTACCACCCCATCCGAACCGTTTTCCAAGCTCTCACTTTCGGCGATACCGTCATCGTTGAACCAGGAAACGATGAAGTTGAGTTTATTGGCGAAGACGTCCCCGCATCAAACACGGTGACACGCACCCTCCGCCTGTTGCGAGAGATCGCTCCAATTCCTGCACTCAAAGTGACGGTGCACAAGCGCATTCCTTCTCAGGCGGGTCTAGGTGGGGCGAGCACAGATGCAGCGGGTCTTCTACGGGCTGCTTGGAAACTCGCGCCCTTCTTGCCAAAACCTGAGATGGCTGGCATCGCCCAAGCGGTGGGGGCCGACGTATCGTTTTTCCTAGTCGGTGGGCGGGCACGAGGCGAGGGGTACGGCGAGATATTGACCGCGCTGCCAGACGCCGAAACGAAACATGTGGTCTTGCTCAAGCCCAACCTCGACTGCCCAACCGGCCCGATGTACGGCAGACTCGATACCCAAGAATTCCCATTCCTCGACTTCCCCGAAGCGGATCGGCTCTATAACGACTTCGAGCGGGTTGCCCCATGCGAATCCATGGATTGGGCCGAGCGTCTCCAGGTCCACGGAGCATCCGGCGCCGGTCTAAGCGGCTCAGGCTCCGCGGTTTTCGGGTTGTTCGAGACAGCTGAAGCGGCGGAATTAGCTTCACAAAAGCTAAAGATAGAAGGCGCCCCCTTCGTACACCCGACCCGCTTTGCGACGAGATCTGAAAGCACACACATCGGATAGGTCGAGTCGTGGAGTCTGTCGCCGAAGAATCTTTCGCATACCAGACCCCAAACAAACGAAACGTTCAGATCCGACGTGCATCCAACTAGCCTAGTCGGTGCCTCCCGATCTCCCGGCGGCTGAGGCCTTTGAATCGGGTAATCTTTCAACATGCATTTTGCAACCCGAGCTCTCCGAGTTGGCCAAGACCCGGATTCCACTTTTCGAGCAGTTGTTCCGCCGTTGTATCAGTCAACGACCTTTGCTTGGGAAGATCTAAATCACATTCCGCCCATCGACTACACCCGGTGTACCAACCCGAACCGGGTGATGTTGGAAAAGGTGATTGCCTCTCTCGAAAACGGGAAGCACTGCGTGCTCTTTTCGAGTGGTATGGCCGCGATCGCTGGTGCGTTCTCACTTCTGGAGCAAGGTGACGACTTATTAATCGCCGGCGACATCTATGGCGGAACTTTCCGACTTTCGGAGAAGTATCTGCCCAAGTACGGAATCACGAGCAGTGAATTTGACTCGCACGATCCATCAACAATCGCGGCTGCAGTGAAGCCGAACTCAAAGATGCTCGTCTTTGAAACCCCGAGCAACCCCAACCTCCGTGTCGCCGACATCGAAGCCGTCGTCAAGGAAGCTAAGAAGCACGGATTGATCGTTTTGTTTGACAACACGTTTGCCTCGCCCGCCCTACAAAACCCGCTCGACCTGGGCTGCGACATCGTCATTCACTCCACCACCAAGTACATCAGCGGTCACTCCGATGTGATTGGCGGGGCCCTCATCACCAACGACGATAAGCTCGCTTACGATTTCTTTGAGTGGAATAA
Organism: Fimbriimonadales bacterium; assembly: GCA_038222255.1. Classification (GTDB taxonomy): domain Bacteria; phylum Armatimonadota; class Fimbriimonadia; order Fimbriimonadales; family Fimbriimonadaceae; genus Fimbriimonas. Next base: position 8,358 of record JBBRHU010000050.1, read on the forward strand.
GGCTTACGGATGTTGTCCTTCCCCGTTTGACTGCTGGTTGTCGCTGCGCGGACTACGCTCGCTCCACGTTCGAATGGCTGCGCATTGCAAGAACGCAAAGGCCGTCGCTGAAGCACTCGTAACCAATCCCCACGTCACGGCAGTCCACTATCCAGGCCTAGAGGATCACCCGGACCACGAAGTCGCGAAGAAGCAGATGTCTGATTTTGGCGCGATGCTTGCGATTGAATTTGAAACGGTTGGGATCGCACGTCGAGTCGCCGAAGCCGTCAAAGTCTTCATTCTCGCCGAATCGCTCGGTGGCGTCGAATCGCTCGTTGCCTACCCCCCACTGATGTCGCACGCGACGATGACGGAGGAGCAAAGAGTCGAGCGTGGCATTCCTCCTACGATGCTTCGCTTAAGCATCGGAATCGAAGACTACCGAGACCTGATCGAAGATCTGAACCAAGCGATCGAAGTTTCGGTAGCCGCAGAACTCGCACATCGGTAGTAAGCGATCACCAACGGTCATGACCTCGCCTTCACGGCGAGGTCATGATTCCTCGGCGGTAGAATGGCTCGGATGGCCGACCCAACCGTAACCCGACGCGACATTCTCAAGGCGACCGGGGCCGTATGTGCATCTGTTGGACTGGGGCCGATTGCGAGCGTGATTTTGTCAACAGAAAGCCAAGTGGGATCGAAGTCGGTTCGATCCATCAACGTCATCAATTTCCTGCGCGGGGTCGAACCTCGGGGGCCGATGGATCTCTTTCTTCCCCTGCAAAAGCAGATGGAGATTTCGCTCGAACTCAAGTTGCCAACGACATGGCTCCTGCAATACGACGCCCTCGTTTCTGGTCCTTTCGTCGAGTATCTGATGGCGCACAAAGCGAGCGATCACGAGGTCGGCATTTGGTTTGAAATGAACGAGATGCACTGCAAGGCGGCGGGTGTAGCGTGGCGCGGGCGGCCAGGTTACGAGTGGGATCACTACCCCGCCGTGGCTTTCACGATCGGCTATACGGCAGAAGAGCGCATCAAGCTCGCCGACACCTTTATGACCGAGTTCAAGAAGGTGTGGGGGCAGTTTCCGAAATCTGTCGCAAGTTGGAACCTTGATTCGATCACCATGGCTCACCTCGCCGACAAATATCACGTCGACGCGTTTGCCGTGTGCAGAGACCAGATTGCGACCGATGGGTTCACCATTTGGGGGGCACCGATCGCCGGTTACTATCCAAGCAAGACGAACTGTTGGAGCCCTGCACTAAACGAAAGCTCCCAGATATCCGCACCAGTCTTTCGAATGCTCGGCCAGGACCCTGTCTATTACTACCAAAGCGGCTATCCGATGCCGGGTGGAAAGCGGGGCGGCGGGCCGGATACGATGGAACCAGTCTGGCCCTCTGGACGGTCTCCAATCTTCATCAAGAACTTTCTCAACATGATCGCCAAGGCCCCGACTCTCGGGTTCGCCTACGCGCAACTTGGACAGGAGAATAATTTTGGCTGGCCCTCAATGGCGCAGGCGTACCCGCTCCAGATGAAAGCGCTTGCAGCGCTCCGAGATGCAAAATCGGCACATGTTGAGACCATGGGGGAAACGGGCAGGCGGTTCAAGAAGTCGTTCAAGCAGACTCCGGCGCACGCCCAGGTGATGCTCGAGGATTCGTTCGGGAACACGAACCCGGTTGAACGTACGATTTGGTATCAAAGCCGATTTTATCGCGCCAATCTCCACCTCAAGGGCGACCTCATCTTCCTACGGGATTTGACCGTCTACAGCGACCGAAACCCTCAACCTTTCTTAACCAAGGCGACCCGGCTTCAAGATGTCGAACAACGGATGCCTGCCGTGCTGGACGGTTTTCATTGGAGCAAGACACCGGGGTCATCAACGCCCGGGGCAGGTGGATTCTTCATCGCCAACGGCGAACGTTTGAAGCTGACGGGAGAGCCTAAGGTGAGCGAGGCCGCGAACAGCCTGATTGTTGATCTGCCTGTGGGTGAGGGCCAGGTGCTGCACGTCCGTTTTGATGAGAAGGGTTTCACCCCTCGGCTCGAGTCAAGAAACTCCAGTCCCTTGACTCTCTCTTTCGAGTGGGATCCGACAAAATCAGCTCTCGTAAAAATTGAAGGAAAGATGGCGTTCTACCGTTGGCAAGAGTTCGATTACGCAGTGGGCGTAACCGGCGAGGCGAACGCGACGACATCTGGATGGCAGGTGGACTCTCGCAACGGGGAACTCGCTGTCCATTTGGCACAGCAAAGCTAGCCTCTTACAGCGATAAGGCGCGAAACCACCTCATGCCCAGAGTTGCCGTATAGTAGGGCTAAGGCAAAACATGACGTACGAGACAACTCGAACTCGCGGGGCGGACTCGAATAGATGAGTCCTCAACCACGTTTCGGTGAGTGGCACGCCAAAAAGATCCCGCTATTGAAGCGCCTCTTTTTGGTTCCTGCATTGTCAGCTACCGCGTGCCTCGCCGCCGCGGGAGCAACCTCTAGAGCGGCACCAGTCGCGAGCCTGTTCCTAGCTCTGCTCTCACCAATTGTCATGTACGTCGCAACGCTCTGGGTCGCCAACCGGCGGTCGCGGGATTTCAAAACCCTTTTTGCCCCGTCCGTCGTGAACAAAAACGAGATCCAGCTTTATGGAACGCTTATCTTGCATCAAGGCGAGCTAGGTTACGCAGTGGACGAAGGGTTACTCGTCATAACCGAAACCCAATACCTCTTCGATGGGCAACACTGCTCCTTCTCTGGAGACCTTTCCCACAAGCCAGAGCAACACGCGAGCATGGTTAAGATCAGGTTTGGCGACTCAGGTCAGAATGCCCGGCTGTACTCCCTTCAGCTTGCCGTCCCTGGAAGTATCCGCACAGCGAAGAAGTTTTTTGCCGCGATCCCCTCCCGTCGGGAGAACCCGGCGTCTGAAGTCCGCCCTCCGTTGATGTTCACCAGACTGGTCTGGGCCTCAGCCATATTCAACGTTCTGTCGGGAACATTGTTTTGGACCTTCCTCATTCCTATGATTTGGGCTTTACTCCCCCTTCACGATAGGGCCATGGTGCTGGTTCCGGCCCAACCAGTTGAAGTCTTGCGAATTATGCTGGCCGTCGGACTTTGCCACTTGGTGGTCAATTTGCGTCGGATTCTAAAGTTTCGACGGGCTCTCAAACTCGTCACACCATCAAACTCTGCCGAGGCTCAAACAAGCCGCAGGATTGAGCTGCAACCTGAGTCTGAAGAGGTTGTTCACGCTTGACAGAAACTGAACCTCTAACGCCAGTCCCGGCTCGGTTCGCCCAGTGGCGAGGGTTACTCCTAGACCAACCACCCTCAAAGATCGTGAGAAGGAATCGGGTGCTCGTTCTCGTGGGATTCTGTGCGCTCATCCTTGTCTGGGGCGTTCTGATTGTCGTCATTACGAAACCTCTCCTCCAGATCGTGATGACCATCCTGGTGATCGGTCTTGTAAACGCGGCATTCGCCGCCAGCAGCCCGAAAAATATCTTTAACCTGTACAAGCTGGACCTTTCTTCACAACTCACTGAATCTCCCCCCGAGAATTCCCTAACCCTTTACGGCAAAATCGTCTTCCGCATTGAGGGCAATCCTTACGCGGAGGACGAGGGGCTGATTGTTCTACTTCCAGGTGCGCTTGTGTTCGACGGGCGACAAACTACCTTTTCGCTTCCCCTCAACCAGTCGCGCGTGACGTTCGGTACTGAAGGAGAACTGATCATTCTCTACCCATTCCTCAAGGTCGATTTGCTCCTCCCCCGCTCGGCCATCTTTGATAACAGCCGCAACAAGGAATTCAACTCTTGGCTCGCCCAATTGCAGAATCGGGGGATTGATCCTAATTCAGACTTCGGGCCGCCGCTGGAATCTCAGCCTCATCTCGTCCGAACTTCGGCCAAGCGAGTAGCAGTGCTAAACCTTAGCTTTGCCCTCGGGACGGTTACGGTCTTGCTTCGTGGCCTTCTGCTTGGTGTCCTCGAAGGCATACCGATGATGATGTTCGGACTCTTTTGCGGAGCCTTGACTCTAATTCTGCTGCCGATAAGCATTTCGTTAAGGAAGACCGCGACCCGAACTGAGCGACTGATTGTTGAAGCGAAACGAGATCGATCATCCCTGCTGACTAGGCAATGGTCGAACTCTACGGCACGCCGAGAGTGGGAGGCATCTATCGAAGAAGAGCGCCAGAAGCCACCAGCTCAAATAGAGCTAGTGGATCTCCGCTAGGAACTTCAGAATTCGCTTCTCGTACTCATCTGGCGCAACTTCCAGCCCACGAACGTGGGTGCAGTTCGGAATCATCCACAGCTCAGACCCCGTCGCCTTCGCGAGTTCCTCGCCCTGACCAGGTCGGACGACGACATCATCTGACCCGTGAATGACCAACCCTTTTCGCCCTTTCCAAGACCTCGCTTGCTCAATGGGATTGATGTTTGCTGGATCCTTCCCAGACATTTGCTGAGTGATCACCCGAATCGGGAAGCTTAAGAAGCTGACTGGACCAAATTTCCGGACGAAGAAGTCATCAACGGTCGGCGCGAACTGACCGAATGCACCCTCAGTGATGACACCTTTGACCTCTGGCAGCCCGGGAGCGGCGCTCCAAACTGCGGCTCCCCCCATCGAATATCCAAAAAGCACTTGTGGAAGTGCAGGGTGCTGCTTAGCGACCCAGCGAACGCAGTCGGCAACAACCTGAGCCTCGTCTACGGAGAACCCAACCTGGGGGCGTTTGCTTTCGTCTTGGCCCGGCATCGCGGGAATTACGACCATATATCCAGCCTTTATGAAAAGCGCACATAAGGGCAACATTGACGCACGAGTGCCGCCGTAACC
>JBBRHU010000051.1:0-13011 GCA_038222255.1 Fimbriimonadales bacterium
CTCATCCTGCGTTCGCACCCCCGACGATATTGAACTCATCACCCGAGAGTTCCTTGAGGGTCAAGCCGAACAAAACGTCACTTACACAGAGGCCACTTATACGGCCTTCACCTTGTTCCAGCAGTCCGGAATCTCCTGGAAAGACCAGCTTGCCGCAATCAATCGAGCCCGAGACTGGGCGAAAGAAACGCACGGAGTTGAACTCGGACTGGTCATCGACATCGTTCGCGAACTCTCGATGGACGAAGCCAACTTGGTCGCCGATTGGGCGATTGATGGTCACGGAAACGGAGTCTGCGCCTTTGGATTAAGCGGAGTTGAGAGCGACACACCGGCGACGAAGTTCGCGGAAGTCTTTGCAAAGGTAAAGGCTGCGGGGCTACCGATCACGACCCACGCTGGCGAAACTGCTGGACCTTGGAGCATCGCCGCTTGTCTCGAAATTGGAGCCGACCGAATCGGTCACGGGGTGCGTTGCATGGAGGATCCAGAACTGGTTGCTCGACTCAAGGACATGCAGATCGTTCTCGAAGTCTGCCCATCAAGCAACATCTGCCTTGGAGTCTTCCCCTCGCTGAAGGAGCACCCGCTCCCAAAGATGATTGATGCAGGGCTTGCTGTTACCATCAACAGCGACGATCCGCCGCTCTTTAGCACGACCTACTCAAATGAGTGGTATCTCGCTCACACCGAAATGGGAATCTCCAAGAAGTCACTCTTGGAGATGGAAGCGAGAGCCAGATCGGCGACGTTTACTACACGACGGTGAGTGTAGCCGGGGGTTCGGCATTAAACGACTCGTGGCCCGACTCTGTGCAGGCTACGATGTTTTCGATACGGATGCCAAACTCGCCGGCCAAATAGATACCGGGTTCGATGCTGAAGCAGTTTCCAGCTTCAAGCGGCGCAGAGTTTGAAGCCGCCACATAGGGCTCTTCGTGAACGCTCATCCCGATACCGTGACCGAGTCGATGGAAGAAGTTCGGTCCAAAGCCTGCGTCTTCAATCACCTTTCGCGCTGTCGCATCGACCTGTGCACCAGAGATTCCGGGGCGAATCACCTCGCGGCTGGTCATGTGTGCGTCGTAAACGATCTTGTAGACATCTGACGCTTTTTGCGTTGCGTGTCCGAGAGCCACCATTCGCGTGATGTCGCTTTGGTATCCCATGTAGCAACCGCCGAAATCTGTGACGACGACATCGCCGACCTTAAGAACCGTTTGATCGGAAAGGTGATGTGGTTCAGCCCCGCCTGGGCCCGACGCAACGATGCAGAACGTTGGCTGAGCCCCTCGCTCTCGGAACTGACCCCGAATCCATTCGTCAACTTCAAGTTCTGTGAGGCCAGGTCGGATGAACCCTTGGAGTTCAACCCATATTTCATCCGCAATCGCCGCCGATTTGCGCATCAGGTCGAGTTCTTGGTCGTCCTTCTTTCGGATCAACTGACCAAGGATCGACTGTCCAGCTTTGAAGAGGGCGGCCGGCAGAGTCGCTTGCATGTCGAGCAACATCTTCGCCGGCATGTGGTCATCGACTGCGATTACCGAAGAGCGGAGGTTCCATTCTTGTGCTAGTGACTCGAACAATGCCAACGGAGATTCGTTGTCAGTCCACGGTCGAATGTCGATGATTCCAACCCGCTTCGCCTGCGTCGCACTTAGCGCTGGCGAGATAAGAACGACATCGCCCTTGGAGTTAATCCCCAGCGCCATAAACCGCTCGTGCGCATCCTCAGGAAATCCCTGAAGATAACCGAGACTGGTCGGAGTCTGCGCAAAAAAGGCATCTACCCCTTCCTCTTTCAAACACTCGGCTAAACGAGCGACTCTATTGCTCAACACTCATAAAGTGTACAGCGCGAAGCTCGGCAAGGGTTGACTGAATATTCAGAGGATGGGGATTATTGTGCAGAAAGTCGCACAATCTTCGTAGTTTCTCAAACAATCGAGGAAACTGACCGTCCAGTCACCGGCCTTCACCCTTGACCCGAGTTTGGGTATCATCAAAATCTGTTGCCGGATCGTCTAATGGCAGGACAACGGTTTTTGGTGCCGTATGTCTAGGTTCGAATCCTAGTCCGGCAGCCACTTTTTGAACCTAGAAGTGGCTGTTTTTAACTCCAAAGGATGCAGTTTCCGCTAGCTAAGGCAAGATTTGCGCTGGCTGAATGGATGCAGAAATGGATGCAGACCTGAACCTTACTTTTAGGGCCATTCGTCTAGAGTGATATGCACCTCAACGAATGGATAATCCACCGACGCGGGATCCCAGTCTACAAATCGCGCCACGCCAATATCTGGGTCCGCAGAGTCGAGAACGGATTCCAAGCCGCCCTCCAACCAAAAACCAAGCCATCCCTTCTCGGCTGGGGTCAGTCCATCGAGGAAGCCATGCACCAGCTCCAGGCAAGGATCCGAGAGATCGATCTCTCTACCCAGAGAGCCTAGCAACGCTCTTCTTGCGTCGCTGGCCACCAAGGATGCTCCCAGGTTGATCCAAAGGTTTCCCAAGCGGTGAGAGATCTTCCCTAAGGGATGGCTGATCCTCTTTTGAGGGCTGACTAAATCCGGATCCACCGGTCGCCATCGTCATTCGTGCGTAGTTCGCAAGTGCCAACGCAAACACACCGTCATCGTGATATCCAGGGGGTGCCTCTGGCCGCTTCGTCTTCCCATGATCACAATAGGCGAAGGCTGAAATCTCCACCAGCGCGTACCTCGAGAGCCTTGGCCCCTTCCCGTCTGGCAGCGTGATCATCTTCTTCTCGATCGCCAGACCGAGCTCGTTGATAATGAACGGCCGAGTTGATGTTGAAATCTTAAAGCCTTCGATCCGAGATCGTGGACAGGCGTGCTGGACCATCTCGACAAACGAAGTGTTGTTTGTGGCGTCGATAACGACCGGTGCGTCCCCAAACATCGAAGACACCTGGCGCACTCGGTCGCACATCAGAAAGTGGTCAACCTGCTGGAACCGCTCCATGTAGACCGTCCGGCCACTCATCGCATCAAGCACCCAGATATACGTCCAGTCGTGAACCACCGCGATGTCGACTCCGATGACAAAGAACCGCGCGCCGGTCATGTCCTCTCGAATGACACCATAGGCACCCATCGCCTTCATCCGTTCGACGGCAATCTCATTCCAACCTCTGAATACCGTTCCCGTCTCGTCAAGGAACTCAGCTAGGAACTCCTGCCTAAACTCGGCCTCAGACTTCTCCTCTCGCTCTCGCTCTAGCTCCGAAAGTGGAAAGTAGGGATTCGATGATGTCGGGAACGTCCAGCTCTCCCAGTCCGGATGAGCATCACGCTCGCCCGGCCCGAGCAGCATCTTGTTCCCTCTGTCGTGCCGATCCTTAAACCAGTTTCGCCCTCGAGGCGTCGATGTCAGAATGAGCCCACCGCGGTGATCCGTGAGAGAAGGCATCAAGGCCATCTGCACCGGCACATCGGTCGGTTGCATCGCCGCCTCATCGATGCCAATGAGGTCCAGACCACGGCCGCGCAGCTTTCGATCCGAGTAAAGCGACTTGCCCCACAGCACACCGCCATTCTTGAGCACCATCCTCTGGCGGCCAGGCTGCATCACCGGATCCGTCGCCACGAGCTCAGAAAGAGGCGCCTTCGTAAACCGCTGGACAATCGCCTCGTAAGAAAGGGACGCTGTGTCATAGTCAGCTCCGCAGACCCAACACCAGCCGCCCAGGCACAAGACCGGGACGAACTCTCCGACCACCACGCCGTCCGTCTTGCCCCAACGCCGGCCACAGTTCACCGTCTTGAACCGAGCCTTCGATGAGTGCACCAATAACTGAGCGTCGTGCGGCCGATAGTTTATGAACTTCCAGACCGCCTGCTTCTGCTCAATCGGAATCGACCGATAGAGATCCACCCAGAACGGCCGTTCATACGCAACGTTGTGGCCTCGAGGCATCAGTAAAGCTCGGCTAGGTCTGGGACGAAGCTGGCCGAGATCTTCGAATAGGGCAAGCCGTCGATAGAAGTCTTGTTGACGATGGAAGTGATCATCATTCGGATCCACTTCGTGCCCGTGCGACGAGATTGAAGCATCACCACGTCGCCAGGAAAAAGGTCTGGCTGGAGCCACGTCGTCCAGCTCACGCTCAGAGCCGGGTAGCGAAGAAAGAACAGCAGCGCCACACTCGCCCTCCATGCGTAGTAATCATTTGCAAACTGAGAATCCATCACCGCGGATGGATTGCGAAACCCAAGGTGATTGAACGCCAATGGATCAAAGACAACTCCCTCATCGGACTGCCTGTAGACGATGGGCTTGTACTTCGGAGCGAACGCTGAGAGCCCAACCAGAATCGCCTCAGATCGAACCTCGAGCCGGTCGACCTCGACCGTAACGTCCCACATTCCCTCGAGGCCGCCGTCCGGCTGATACCACGAGGACTCGACGTCCGACTCGAAGAAGGATCTCTTCACGCCTTGAGGCAGAATGAACTTGTGGAAGTTGTAGCCACCAAGAGCGTTGAAGTACTGGATGTATCCAATGTTCTTCCCCCACTTGGCAAGCACGTCGATCCCCTTCGCAGTGCTGAACCTCGTGAGCTCAGAGCCCTGATCTCCCACTGGAAGATAGTAAGCCGGCAACCCTTCAGGACTCCCTAAATCTGAGCCAGGCCCGAACGGTTCATTCGGAACGAAGTCTCGAAAAATCATCTCATTGGGCGAGATCCCGTGCAGCTGGCAGATGTACATCGCCGCATAGAACTGGTTCCAACCGTCCATCCACGGAAGCGCCCATCGCTGGGTATCGAGCTGAATGAACCGGTCATCGCAGTGCATCTCGTACCGCCAGTTGTTCGCGCCTTGGCCCTGGATGATGTCCTTCGTCTTGCCGTAGCCAGTGAAGACAGTGTTCGCCGCGTACCCTTCTCCAGGAGATCCCCAGACCGCAGGAGTGTTTCGACCCATCCCGATCTCAACCGCCACCAGGCCCTGGTTGATCGCCCATTCGCCGTAGGTGGAAGCCTCACCCGTGGGCATCTCCTTCACTCCTTGAGCATCGAATCCGAGCACTGCCTTAGACCTTATGGTCAGCGAATCAAGGTTGAACACGTGAGAGACTTCAACATCTCTTGGCCCCGCGATCGCCGGCAGTGTCAGCCCCTGATCGAGCACGGGAATCCACGACAAGTGAACAGCGCGAATGGGAGCAACCTCGTAGGTCCACTTCGCGCCCCGATACGTTCCCGACTCCGGATACGCGAACTTCAGCCTGTAGTCACAGGTCGGCCCCGTCAAAGCTGAATTGTCGCCATCGACGTAGACCTCCCAAAGTGGATCGAGCTCTTGCGCGGGCTCGACAACGGGATCCCCGATGTTCGTCGAGAAGAAACCGGTCTGGAACTCATCAGAATCGAGAGCAGCTTCCGCATAAAAGCAAAGCGGCCGAAAGTAGAACCCGAACCATCCCACGGATTCAGCCTCAACCTCAGCACGCCAAATCTTCGTGATGAGCGCACCGTCAACACCAATCCTCGACTCTTCAAAGTAGAACGGTGTGGTGAGATCTCCGATCCTTACCGACAGCCTTCCGCAGATCAAGCGGAACTCGATGAGGAGCGGCCCTGAAAAGCTCGTGCTCTGACCACCGTTGTTCTTCGCCGAATCCGCGCCTGGAACTCGGCCGATCTCCAGCCAGTCAGTCTCGACCGTCGTCTCATTGCGCTCGATGATGAAGTCGAATCGGGTCGTGGTCTTGACTCGATATCGGACCTGGTCATCACCGTCGCCGATGACCACGCCGCCAGCAACCCAAGTTTGGCCACTCGATTGAATCGCTTTGAGCTCAGATGGATTGTCGACGACATACCCTGGCCCAGATCCTGAGAAAACCGACCCGACGTAGCGATACTGCTTCTCCGCCTCGGTCAACGGTTGAAGAAGGAATTCGAACGTACAACCGTAGACGTTCAGGTCCTCCGTCTGTAGCCGGTGCTTTGCTTTCGTCGGATCATTCCAACCCCGCCCGTTCGCCTGCATAAGTAGTCCGAGCGATCCATTAGAGCTGTTCAGAAGCGGACTCCACCAAACAAAATCGAGCTGAAACTTTCGCTCGTAGACGTTCAGTCCGTCGAGCGTTCCCGCAGCGAGATATGCGCTTGAGCTCGTGTCGGCTGGATTTCCCACATAGGCGCAATAGGGCGTTGTTCCAAGGCATGTCCAGGTGATCGTCGTGAGCGACTTGTTGTAGAGCTTGTCTCCGTTCTGAGCACCCGTCGCCTGGTTGTAGGTGACAGGACTCCGAATCTCCGAATTGTATCGATCCTTGTAATTGTCTCCAGGAAGGATGCCGTACAACCCTCCATAGGTTGAGACCGTCGTGCCGGCGTTGAACCCAACACCCGCCCAACTCTCGCCCTGAAACTTGAGCTTCGAATGAAACGGCACTCGAACCGGTGCCGGGTAGACAGCCTGGAGCATCGGTTCACAAACCACCTGCTCATTGGTCTGGAACATCGCAAGTCCAGACTTCCAAGGAAAGTCGGTGTGAACGTAAAAGGGCGATCGCACAAACGGAAACCGTGAGTGCGTCGCCCATATCCCGACCAGGCTATCTCCCGTAACCTTCATCTAGCTGAGGGGCCCCATCTCCTGGACAAAGACTGAGTCCAAGTTCCAGTTGGCCGCAAACGCTCGCACGTCGTTTCGCCAATCACGGTAAGGGTCCCAGCCGAACATCATCCGGATGCCATCCTTCGGGAACTGCATCTTCTGGGCGATGAGGACCCCAGCCGAAGCCAGAGCACCGGTCTCAACCGCGAACCCTTGCAGGCTGTTAAGGTCGCCCGAAAGGGCAATGTCGATCGCCTTTTTCTGAGTCGCGGCAATGAACAACCTCACCCGCTTTTCATCCTGGATCCACCTCGCCGTCTGACCCATAAGTGCGGTGGCGATCAACAGTCGAATCTTCGTGATGTCGAGATTCATTCGACCTCCAGAAGTGCCGTCAACTCCTCAACCGAGAGCTTTTCGTAAGCCTCGCGTTCGGACTCGCCGTGCCTCGCAACCAACGCCTCCACCAGGTCCCCAATGGGTTCGAACTGCTTCATCTCGGCATCATCGGGCTTCGTCGAATCACCGGCCGTAATCTCAACTGCCACAGGTGGTTCAGGCTCAACCGCAGGCTCGACAACTGGTGCGGGTTCCTGGCCTTCGGCCTCTTCAGGAGCGCTTACATGTTCGGGCGGTGCCCAAGCGATGTTCCCCCCACTCAGCTCAACGGGTGTGAACCCCTCGGACTGAAACCGCAGAGCGAACGCCGTGATGTAGGGCACATCCGTCGCTTCATCTTCGATCTTGCGGATAAGATCGCTTACCAGTTGCTCCTGATCGGGGCTGACGTTGCGAAGATGAACGTGGCCATCTCGCGCGTTGATCGTGACTTTGCCTTCCGGCAGAAAGAAATATAGAATCGCCATGTTGGTTCCTCACCCTTAAAGTGCGATGAGGACCCTTCTGCGCTACTCGATTTTTGAAAAGCGATCTAACAAGCCGCCCTACTCGTCGAAATCGAGCGAGATGTTGGCCGCCTTCGTGCTCGCTTTCGGAGCGACCCTAAAGCTATCAAGCCCCCATCTTGGAAGGTCAGGCGACTCGCCATTCAAGATCTGCTCGACTGTGAGAATCTGAATCACCGGGTAGCTTCGATCCGCATGGAATTCACTATTCCACCGACCTGCGTCAGCGGCTTCTTTCTTCATTGGCCCAGTCGGATTTTCTAAGCAGACGAGAACTCCAGTCACCGCTCCTTCTCTCGCCATGTCCCCCTTCAACGTCGCGACCATCTCACGTTTAATGTTCTGCCCGCCTTTCACGCTGACAAGCGCACGCTTGTACTGCCCGACCTTATCCTGGAAATTGATGATCCCGTCGATCCCTCTGTCTGCCCCCTTCCGTTCGCGGCCCTGGGCACCAACCATCGCCACACACCACCACTCAAACTGGAACGGGTCATTCTGAAAGAGGAACCGAGCATCCTCGACACTCGTAGGTGTCCCAACAACTTCAAACGGTCTTAATCCACTCCGAAGCCCCAATCCGAGCTCGTCTTCGCCACGTGCCCAATATGCCTTGAGCGCGTGGCGACGCTTCTGAACCGGAATATCCGCGAGGCGGTTGACCAACTTGCCTCCCGCGAATTGATCCAGGAGCCGTCGTTCCATCAGGTCAACCGCGAGGTAAGTCACGTCGATGCCGATCCACTTACGTTTGAGTTTTTCAGCAGAAACGACGGTCGTGCCGCACCCGCAGAACGGATCAAGAACGACATCATGTTCGTTGCTGCTAACTTCCAAAATCCGATCCAGTAACTTTTGTGGTTTTTGGGTCGGATAACCTAGTCGGTCTGGTGCTCCCGGTTGAATCGGCAAAATGTCAGTCCAAGAATCTTGGAGGCTCACCCCCGGCATCTCATCAAGAAAGCGCTTGTAGCTTGGCATTCCTGTCGAAGCATATTGGAGTCGCCCTTCGAGTTCAAATTTCACCAAGTTTTCTTTGCTGTAAGCCCAATACCGTCCCCTGTACGGTGGAACGCCCAAATATTCTGTGCCTGGAACTGGGCTAATGTATTCATCACTCAGGTCTGCAACCCAATTCCCTTGACCTTGCTTCTTGACTCGCCATTCGTAGCTTACGTCTCCGCCAGGTTTTGCCGCGGTCAAATCACTCAGTCTGTATCGTCTTCCGTTGCTGTCGGCGTGCTTGTAAAAGTCCTTAATGTACTTCTCATCATAGGGCGTGTATTGGGGGTTCCACGTGTACGATTCGGATTTGGTGTAGAAGAAAATGACGTCTCTGATCCGTCCGCACCGCCTAAGACCTTGAGCTGTGTCGTTGTGGGCGCTTGATCTTGTCCAAGATATTTCATTTCTAAAGTAGCGAACCCCGAAGATCGCATCCAACACCAACTTGATGTAGTGACTCGCAGTCGGATCGCAATGCAGATAGAGACTTCCCGTGGGCTTTAGCACCCGATGAAGCTCAACCAACCGAAGGGCCATCATCGTCAGGTAGGCCATCATACTGTTACCCTTCTTGCCGGTGTCACCCGTCAGGAACACCTTCAAAGACTCCATCAGGTTCTTGAGCTGGCCAGGCACCACCGCCGACATCATCAACTCGTGGTAAGCCTCTGCCGCCGCTTCATCCCACTCCCAAGTGTCCTTGAACGCCGTCGCTTGAGCCGCGCTCGCTTTCCCCGAAGTCGTCTTGAAAAGCACGTTGTAATCAGCTTTAGAATTAAACGGAGGATCGAGGTAAACGAGGTCCACCGACTCGTCGGGGACGTGATTCCTCATGATCTGAAGGTTGTCCCCAAAGTACAGCTTGTTCCGCCAGTCTGCCAACATCGAACCGATTGTACAACCCTCTACCCCCCGGGCGTCTGAATGTTGTACTGATTCACGTTCGCGTCGTAGGCAGTCTTCCCGTTCGTCACCTGGGCCCCTGTCGCTCGAAGGTTGAACCCTGGAGTCTGCTCAACTCGAAGTACAACCTCGATCTTCGTCGGGGCTCCTTCACCATCACCAGACATCCCCGCGAGCCTCGCCATGTTCCTTGGGTTAGCTGTCCCCTGTGGATAGACCGAAAGCGTCTCTTCACGAGCATTTGCAGTCGATCGCTCCGTTCCACCAAAAGCCTTGTTGAGCACCCCAGCAAGGCTCGCCTCTCGATGAGTGAACTCCGCATTGAACAGCCGCCCATTCCCGCCCATGTTGAACGCCTGGCTGATGAGCCGACTATCCCAACCGTTCGAATACTCATTCGCAAGCTGGCCAAGCTGACCCCGAAACTGGTTCTGAGTCAGAGCAAAATCTCGCTCCATTCCTGGGCTCCAATTGCCAGTCAGCTGCTGCCGAGTGCGGTTCGCCTCAAGCTCCTTGATGTGCCCCGCCACCAGATCCATCTGAGACTTCACGTTCGTTCGGTAATCCCCAAAAGAGCCATAGCCGGTCTGCATAAGCTGCTTCTGTGTCTGAAGGTCGCTCATCGCGATCTCCTGGGCTGCAGACATAGGCTGAACCGCCGCCTGGCGGGCCATCTGGGCCTGTGAAACCTGCAACTGGGCAATCTGGGCGTCAAGCTCCAAAACCTCCTTAGAATCCGGCGCAAACCCACGCTTGATCAGTGCCGATCTCTGAGCGGATCTCTCACTGGCCTGGCTGCCAATGAGCTTCGCAAACGTCATGTTCGCAGTCACTGAGTCAGCTCCACCCGGCCCGAGAAGCGTACGCAGCTGAACAACCGCACTCTCCTTCGCGGCCGTCAAATCGCGCCTCGTGATCGAAGACTGAGCTTGAGCGAGATCACGCATGACGTGCAGCTCCTTCTCTCGTGCATTTAGCCCCTGAACTTGAGCTTGGTAGCGCAATTGCTCCTCCCTCGTTAGCGTCCGACTAATGTTCAAAATCTCCTGGATGGCCTCCCGCTCCGCCCGAACACCCTTGAGGTTCATATCGACCTGGCCCGTCGCCTGGTCGTTGATCGACCCCGTCAGAATCTGCCGAATGTTCTCCGACTTGTACTGGTTGAATCCCACCGAGGCAGAAGCCGTGATCTCACCTGCGATCCTCTGATCACGCTCTCGAGCTACCCCGAGCGTAGCCTTTTGATGCAAATCTGCCATCTCGTTCTGGATGAGCTTCTCTTCGGCCGAAGAAAGCATCCCTGCCTTCTTCCGCTCCGACATGTATTCGCCGAGCGCGGAAGCCCGCTTCGTGTATTGCTTGCTCAACTCCGCAAACGGCAAGTCGCGAGCGGAACTTCCCGAATAGAGAGCCACTTCAAATGCCCTGCTCGCACTCCCCATCCCGAGCTGAGAAGTCGCATCGATCAGGCCCTTCTTAAACGAGAACGTCGTCTCCATCGCCTCAACGTGAGATTGCCGGTCCATCTGGTTCGCCTGGATCATCAAGGCGTCAGCTTGCGCGGTATCTCCCGAATCCCTCAACTGGCCAGCCTTAACACGCATGTTGCCGCTCACGAGCGAAGTCGCGTGCATCGATGCCTCAGCAGAAGCCGACACATCACCTATTGTCCGTCCGTACTTCGCCGACACCGACAAGTTGAACGACGCATAGCCCGCACCCGCAGTGTTTCGAACCATTGAGGCTTCGTTGCGTCGCCGAAGGTCGCCCTGTCCTCGATAGTAGTCGGCCCGCTTGCTCCAACCGAGCATGTCCTGGAGTGCCGCAGCATTGTCTTCGTCCCCATACCACCCAACACTTGTTCTTGCCTGAAGGCCGCCGTCACCAAGATCCGTACGCCCATTTGGGGTTCCGAAGATCAACCGAGCGGTGTCACTGAATGCAAAGTGTGTGAAGAGTTCTTGGGCCTTTGGCGTTAGCCATTGTGGCTTGCCGACCATGAAAGCGATTGAGTCTGCGTCATTCAGTGACAAAGCCTTTCCTGACGTGATCCCTCCGGAGATCGCCTCCATGTGCCTCGTAGAAAACCTCTCAGCATTCCCGGGCCGATTTGTCGCTTCGTAGGTTTGGCGAAGAGTCTCGGCTTGGATGTCCCGATCGTTCTCTGCACCGTAAGTTGCCCGCCACAACTGGCCGACTGACGACCCAGCCATCGCGCCAACAACTGTCCCTCCAGGGCCGCCGAAGCTTCCAACGAGCGCTCCCAGCCCCGTCGACGCCAGGGAGATCACGTCTGGCTTTACCGAACGTGGGTCCCATCGATCTCCTGAAACTTGAGTCGCTTGATAGGTGGCTATCCCCGACGTTAGTGTTTGCATCGTTTGGAGATAAACCATGCTTCCCATTAATTCCTTGAACGATTCTGAGACGCCAGGTGTTTTGAGCGGATCTCCCGGTTTTGGTTGAGGTGTAGGAGTGGGCTGGGCGGGTTGTGTGGGTTGTGCGGGCTGAGGGGAGGGTGCCCGTTGCTGTGTTAACCCGGGCTGTGCAGGCTGAGAAGGATGATTGAGTGCCGGATTCAGAGGGGTGGGAGCATGTACCGCAGGATTGGTCGCAGCTACAGAGAGTGACTCGGCAGGCGCAGAAGGCTGTGTCACGACCGCACCTGCAATACTTGCCGCACCAGAAGGACTAATCGAAGGAGGCACGAACCCCCCAGCGTTAAACGAAGATCGAAGCGCCGGCACGTCGAGCCCCTGAATCTTGAGCAAGATCTCGTACGCCTTGTTTAGTTGGTCAACAGCTTCTTTCAGCTCTGCAATATCAATTCCGATCTTCGCGTCTGCCATCAGTGAGAATCCTCACCCTTAAAGTGCGATGAGGACCCTTTTGCGCCACTCGATTCTCAAAATTCTGCGAGAAGTGTCGGTTCAGCGGGCATCAAAAAGCCCCTCGGCTCAAGTGAGCGGAGGGGCTTCATCGCGACTAAAGAGGATTCTCACTAGTAGTTCGGCAAGACGGGCGCTACATTTTGCGTTACGGATACGCTTGCCAACGGGGCACAAACGAGTCCAGCGCGCGCCGCCAAACTGGCGATTAGATCTCTCGCCGCTGGGTGAGTAAATAACTTGACGTTTCTTGGGAGAAAGAGCTTCCAAAACTCATCCGGTGGGTTTGAAGCGGTCTTGATTTTAATCATGAACGTGGCCGAGCCAACAATAACCGCCTCATTCTCAGAGCTAATGATGGCGAAAACGACGGATTGCTCGACCATCCGGTAGACCTGACCATCATTGAGCAGCAACGGATCTCCAACCAGCGTCGGGTGTCGCAATTCTGCCCGTGTGATCAGTTGCGACGTACTTTGCGCTGGCTTCCGGTCAAACGTGAGACTCGTCAACTCAATTGACGTCGGTACAAGGCCTCCAATGATTGCATTGTATGCCTCGTGACTGATTTGTCCGCTAGGCGAGGAAGGCGTAATTGTTGGTTCCAGATGGTCCATTTTCGAAAGCCCCATACATGTCTAGGTTCGCGTCCCTGTGTGAAGCGAATGTTTTGTCGGTCTCTTTGGGCGGCGGGATTGGTAATCCACGCTTGCGCCA
>JBBRHU010000052.1:0-12981 GCA_038222255.1 Fimbriimonadales bacterium
TCCAGCTTTTGAAATACGATGGCGGAGAGTTCGAATTCAGCTTCCCGATGGTCGTTGGTCCAAGGTTCCTCGGGAACGCTCCGGACCCGGGCAAGATCGCCCCGCCGGTGAGTTCGACGAGAACGGGTAACACCGTCGACCTTCAGCTTTCTATAGATGCCGGCGCGCGAATTCAGTCGGCGAACTCAGTGCTGCACGAGGTCAAGAAGAACCTGTTGAATCAATCTCAAATGACGGTTCAGCTGGCTAAAAAGAACACGATTCCAAACAAGGACTTCATCCTTCGCTACCGCGTCGCCACCGAGGATGTTCAGCATAGCTTCCTCACGCATTTTGACCCGATCAAAGGCGGGTTTTATTCCCTCGCGCTCATCCCACCCCAACGTCCGACCGAGGCGCAGATCAGCCCCAAAGAAATCATTTTTGTGATGGATCAGAGCGGCAGCCAGTCGGGATTCCCAATCGAGAAATCAAAGGAGCTCACACTCAAACTCGTGAGCAAGCTCCGCCCTTCAGACACCTTCAACGTCATGGGGTTCAACACGGTTGTGAAGATGCTGTGGGATAAGCCACGACCGAACAACGAGACAAACCAACGCGTTGCCAGGGAGTTCATCTCTGGCATGAGCGCAAACGGTGGAACTTACGTTCGGGAAGGAGTCATCGCTGCGCTGCAGGGCCAAGCCGATCCCCATCGCCTTCGAATCGTGCTGTTCAATACCGACGGCTACGTTGGGGATGAAGCGCTTATTCTCAAGACACTCCACGATCGCCGTGGAAGTGCGCGAATGTATACGTTCGGAATCGGCAACTCTGTCAACCGCTACCTCATCGATGGCATGAGCCAAGTCGGGCGAGGCGCTGCCGAGTACGTAACCCTTGCAGAGTCTGCGGATCGTGCGGTTGATAAGTTCATCAAGCGCTTAGAAAAGCCGGTGCTCACCGACATCACCGCGAAGTTTGATGGTCGCGATATTACCGATCAACTCCCGGTCTCAATTCCGGACGTCTTTGACGAAACCCCAATCGTTATCAGCGGTCGTTATCGAAATCCTGGCCCGGGCAAGCTCACGCTCAGCGGAAAGCTCGGCGGAAAGGCCTGGACCCAAACGTTAGACCTGAGATTCGGGTCAGAGCAACTGAACCCTGCAATCTTATCGCTCTGGGCTCGTCGAAAGGTCGACCACCTCGGCTCTTCCGCCGAGGAGTTTGACAGCGAGGTGAAATCATCAGTGAATCCGGCCGAGCAAATCAAACGGCTCGCACTAGAATTCGGCATCATGTCGGAATTCACCAGCTTTGTTGCAGTCGAAGAGCGAGTCATCAATCTCAACGGCAAGCCTCAAACCGTCCGCGTTCCAGTCGAACAGGTCGAGGGGCTCAACTATCCGGGATTGGGCCGCGAAGAGAGTCGAATGTCATTTGACCGAGGCCGGGCCAATTCCTTCGGTGGGGCATCAGCCGGGAGCCCGCTTCTCTCGTTGTCGAGTAAGTCATCGAGTGTTCGATTGGAAGGATTGGCTCGGCAAGGTCGAGCCACAGCAGGCAAACGGAAGGAGTCACTCGCCGATGTCGACTCCTTTGAAAAGTTTGTCCCGATGTCTAAGATCAGCGGAAAGCTGAGCCAAGCCGATAAGGTTCAGACTGTCCAGATCTTGGTTTCCAAGCTCGAGCCAGCCTTCCTCGAAGAGCTGAAGAAGCTCGGATTTGTAGTCGACTTCAGCGACGCTTCGCTCAAGGTGGTTGTTGGAAGGGTCAACGGCAAACTCCTCGCGAAGATCGCCGCGAATCCGATCGTCACGAAGATCACTGCTCCGACGCAGTAGAGCACCTGCCCCGTTTCGGCACTCGCCGGGACGGGGCTATTTTGCGATCGCCCTTGCGATATCCTCAAAAAGAGCAGTGCCTCTAAACTCATGCTCCCCGTCGAACTCGCATCCTGAAAACCGCTCCGGCGCCCCAGCTTCCTCATAGATCATCGCGGCCTTTTGGCAAGCCTGTCGGTAGCCATCAATGTGAAAGATCGGATCAAGAGTTCCGTTCTCAGTCGCGAGCCACCGGGGAGCGATCATTCCAGCAAGATCAGGCACGTCCACAATCCTTGCAATACCCGGCACATAGTTGTCCGGACAATGATCCACCATGTGGATGCTGTGACTCATCGGCGTGAAGAATCCGCTCACTCCTGCGACGAGCACCGACGGGTCGAGAGCTGCAGTATAGAGTGAAGTAAGCCCTCCTCCCGAGATCCCGAGGGTCGCGATCCCCTGGGCATCAACCAGGGGATGCCCGACCAGCGACCTCACTGCCGCCATCGCATCGCGCACTCGCCAGCCAACCATCGTCTCGCCGAGTGACAGACTCATCATGGAATCGGCCAAGCAGCTTGACCCTCGTGATTCTGAGCCTGGAGACTGATTTCGACCGAACGAAACTTGCTCGACGACCAAGGTCACCCAGCCTCTAGACACGCACTGAAGCGCAAAATTCGCTTGGTAGGGTTCTTCAATCAATCCCACGATGGCATCGGCACCTCGACCATGCCCGGGGAGACAGACCACGGCCGGAGTCGGACCGACTGCTGCGTCCGGAATGAGCAACCATCCCGTGCCATTCCAACCCTCGCGCGAAGGAAATCGGATGTCGTATCGAATGTGATCTTCCTCGCGAAATTCACCAAGGATGGTCATCTCGCCAACTGGCCAAGGTTCCAAAACGCAACCAATCGCGATGCTGAGAAGGTTACGAACATCGTCTTGCCATGCGGTTGAGTCCCTTCGTTTCCAGCTGCGTTCCGGCCTTGCTTCGAGTCGAAGGCGGAGGTATTCGTAAGGGTTGCCCATCTGCACGATCCTACCTACACGTCTGGGCTTGCCATCGGTGCAGATTCAAGCAGCAACGGTTTCGCTAGGTTCGCGGCGAGTTCTTCGGACGTAACTTCCTTTTCCCACCTGCTCATCACCACCGTCGCGACACCGTTGCCGATAAGGTTTGTCAGCGCTCGACACTCGCTCATGAATCGGTCGATTCCGACAAGGATCGCCAGCGACTCGATCGGGATTTTCGGTACTGCTTGGATCGTTGCGGCAAGGGTGATGAAGCCTGCACCAGTAACACCGCTCGCCCCTTTGGAAGTGATCATCGCTACCAAGATGAGGCTAAGCTGCTGACCCAAGTCAAGTGGCGTGTTTGTGGCCTGGGCGAGAAAAATCGCCGCCATCGCCATATAGATGTTGGTTCCATCAAGATTGAAACTGTAGCCAGTCGGAATCACCAGGCCGACCG
The DNA here is from genome assembly GCA_038222255.1 of Fimbriimonadales bacterium. GTDB lineage: Bacteria > Armatimonadota > Fimbriimonadia > Fimbriimonadales > Fimbriimonadaceae > Fimbriimonas. The sequence goes on from JBBRHU010000052.1 coordinate 3,286, forward strand.
TTGACTTCGCACAGCCGAGCCCCTGCATCTTCTGGATCATGCCTGGGAGCGCCGTCTCCGACGAGCTCGTTCCCAGTACCAAAAGCAGTTCGTCTTTGATGTACACGATGAACTTGAAGATTGAAAACCCAGCCCACCGCGCAATCAGTCCGAGCACGACAACGATGAACAAGATTGCGGTGAGATAAAACGCACCCATCAAAATCAGGAGCTTGTTCAAAGCGACCAGGCCGAACTTTCCGACGGTGAAGCCCATCGCACCAAATGCGCCGACCGGAGCGACCTTTACGACGAGGCGCATGACGCCAAAGAACACTTCGGTGATTGAGTCGATGCCGTGAAGGATCGACTTCCCTTTCTCTCCTAGCGCGCTCAAGGCGAAGGCGACCAAGATCGCAATGAAGAGGACTTGCAGCAAGTCTCCCGACACGAACGCGCTCATGAAGTTCTGCGGAATGATGTTCAACAGAAAGTCCGTTGTGTTCATCGAGTGCGATTTCTCAACGAACCCGGCGACTTCTTTGACACCAACGCCGGAGGCAACAAACTTGGCCCCTTCTGGTGTGAACCCAACCCCTGGCTTCACCACGTTCACCACCAAGAGTCCAATGAACAAGGCGAATGTCGAGACAACCTCGAAGTAGAGGAGTGCCTTGCCCCCGATTCGACCCAGCTTTTTCAGGTCACCCATCGACGCGATGCCGTGGACGACGGTGCAAAAGATGATCGGCGCGATCATCATCTTTACGAGCTTTACAAATCCGTCACCGAGCGGGCGAAGTGCCTGTCCAGTGTTGGGCCAGATCACGCCAACGAGTATGCCGAGGGCGACGGCAATGAGCACTTGGATGTACAGCACTCGATACCACGGGGTTCGGCTCGCGGGCGATGACATTACATCGCAGTTTGCCTGATTTCAATCAAAGGACTCCCAGGTTAACGCGTTAGATTTACGCTAGAATGAGCTTACGATGGTCGCTGCGCTCATGCTCTCCGTTTCTGCACTTCAAGCCCAAGTCTTGATTCCGACAATGCCAGATCAAGCGAACTTTGGCTACGGAATCCAGCGAACGATGCGCCTCCTCACGACGAGCACACCGACGAAGCGAAATACAGTTCGGATCTTGTTCTACGGGCAGTCGATTACCGAGCAAAAATGGGCCGGACAGGTCACGACCTGGCTACGAGCTACCTATCCAAACGCGAATCTAGTCATCGAAAATCGCGCAATCGGTGGGCACTCCTCTCAGCTCCTCTGGAGAACCGCTGAAGCTGACCTCTATCCCTTCCAGCCCGACTTGCTCATCTTTTATGTCTATGGGTCGCACCTCGACTACGAGAAGATCATCACGAATGTTCGAAAGCAAACGACGGCAGAAATCTTGATCCAGAACGAGCACCTCACCCGACCGGAGGATATGGTGGAACCAACGGCGCCACCTGTACAGAGCGGGCCAACCTGGAGTGCGTGGATGAGCGAAGTATTCCTTCCGGACTTGGCGAAGAGATTTGATGCAGAGCTGCTCGATCAACGTAAGGCGTGGCGTGCTTATCTAAAGGCGAACTCACTCCAACCCAAAGATCTACTCGTGGACGGAGTCCACCTCAACGATCGAGGATGCGCTGTGATGGCCGAAATCGTTGAGCAGCATTTTCACTCCTTAGGAGCTAGGCGCAAGGCCAAGGCTGACGATATGGTTCTTGACCTGAAGATTGGTCAGCAACTCAAGTGGAACGGTCGGCGGCTCAAGCTCGAGTTTGAGGGATCACGAGTTGACGTGATTGCGAGTGCGAATGCCAACACTGGATCAGTGAAAGTGTTAGTCGATGGGAAGCCAGCATCAACCTATGCCACCTCGCGCGCGCAGGCTTACCCAGGTTCAAACTGGCCGATTGTGAAGCGAGTCTCGATCAGTCGAGAAGCGACCGAAGAGGAGTGGACTGCTTCACTGACGGACATTAAGGACGAGGGCAAGACGTTCAAGTTCAGCATCAGTGGCTCCAAAACTGGATTGGATGGCGAAGGGACGAGCGACAAACCGTTCACCTCGAAGTCGGGCAAGATCACGATTGAGCCCGACGACTGGAACCTTGAGTATTGTCAGAAGGTGTTCAAGCGCCAGATCGCCGAGCCGCTGGTGACGAAGTGGAAGGTGATCCCACAATTCGTTAACGAATACCAGCCTCACCCATCAAAACCCGCAATCGAGAACTCGACCACGCTCGTGCAAGGGCTTACGAACGGCAAGCACACGCTTGAGTTGGTCGCCACTAACGAGTCTAAGCCGGAGATTGTTTCGTTACGAGTCTATCGACCATCGCTGAAATAGTTATTCACTAACGACTTCGGTTCCAGTAGAATCTTTGAATCATGAAGAAGCTCTTTGGGATGCGACAGGCGGCATCAGTCTTCGCAGCGTGTGGGATTATTGCTGCGATTGTAAGTTGTACAGGCTCTGGCGTCACCTCCGGAAATATGAAGGTGGTGCTCGGCGCCTCCTTGTTCGGTGACCCAGGGTTATCAAGCCCTCGAGGACAGGCGTGTGCTGATTGCCACTCACCCAATCGAGCATTCACTGATCCCAGTGCCGCAGATCCAACATCTGGTGGAGTTGTAACTGGACTTTTTGGCAGCCGAAATTCGCCGACGCTCAGCTATATGGCGTTCTCACCACCCCTGAGAATTAATGGCAGGGTGGAGTATGAAGGTGGGCAATTCTGGGATGGACGTGCATCGAGCCTCGAAGAGCAAGCCCGGTCGCCGCTCCTCACTCATCATGAGATGAACAACCCTTCGAAGGCAGTTCTGATCGACCATGTGATGAACGGCCGCAATGCAGACCTTATGCGAAGGGTCTACGGGAGCACGGTGTTCAATAACACCGACACTGCCTTTGACGCAATCACCGATGCAATCGCGACATTCGAAAGGAGTCCGCAGTTCTCCCCGTTCACCTCTAAGTTCGATTCATATCTTAAGGGCGAGGTCACGCTCAGCCCGGCCGAAAAGAGGGGGCTTGACCTGTTCAACGGCAAAGCACTTTGTTCGATCTGCCACCCCAGCACTTCACCTGGACTAGGCGTCCCGCCGCTCTTTACCGACTTCTCCTACGACAATCTCGGGCTCCCAAAGAATCCTGCGAATGCTTTCTATCGCATGCCGCCCGACGTGAATCCAGATGGCGCGGCGTTCGTCGATCATGGCCTGATCAAGACGACTGGCCGACCCTCCGACGATGGAAAGTTCAAGACACCGACCCTGAGAAATGTTGCCATCACTGGCCCCTACTTCCACAACGGCATCTTTTCGACGCTGGAAGAGGTCATGAACTTCTACAATGCCCGAGACCTGGGAGGATTTGGTACGCCGGAAGTTTCCGGCACGATCAACACTGGGCACACCGGCAACCTCAGCCTCACGCCGTCAGAGATCTCGGACATCATCGAGTTTATGAAAACTCTGACCGACGGATTTAGAAAGCCGTGATTATGCGCAGACGGTAAGCATTCGGTTGAGTGACGCAAGAGCGAAGGCTCGGACTCGTTCGGGGACGATGATTTGATTTACGACCTCGCCCCGGACGAGACTCTCAAGCACCCAGCACAGGAAGCTCGGGTGGATGCGGTACATGGTCGCGCACGGACAAATCTGAGCATCGAGACAGAAAACCGTTCGGTCGGGAAGTTCCTTCGCGAGCCGACTGACGAGATTGATCTCAGTCCCGACGGCCCAGGTCGAGCCTGGTTCGGCTGCGGTGACAGTCCTGATGATGTACTCCGTTGACCCGTTGTAGTCAGCTGCATTCACCACCTCGAGCTCGCATTCAGGGTGGACGAGTACGTTAACGCCCGGGTGTTCGGCACGTGCCTTTTCGATCTGCTCGACCGAAAACCGTTTGTGTACCGAGCAGTGGCCCTTCCACAAAATGAAGGTCGCACGCTTCAAATCCTCTTCTGTATTGCCACCGAGCGGTTTGAATGGATCCCAAAGGACCATGTCCGTGTCGGGATCGTAGCCGAGCTTCGCGCCGGTGTTTCGACCTAAGTGCTGGTCGGGGAAAAAGAGCACTTTTTGACCTTGCTCTAGAGCCCATTTCACGGCCGTCGGCGCATTTGTCGAAGTGCAAACCGTGCCACCCCGCTCACCCACAAACGCCTTGAGGTTCGCGGCTGAGTTGATATAGGTGACTGGAATGACGCGAGTCTTGCCTTCGGCATTCGGCTCGACATCTGGCCCACCGACCGCACCGAGAACGCGCTCTAGGTCCTTCCAGCAGTTCTTCACCTGAAAGTGGTTCGCCATGTCGGCCATCGAACATCCCGCAGCGAGGTTCGGCAGGATCACTTTCTGCTCGGGACCGGTCAAGATGTCGGCACTTTCCGCCATGAAGTGAACGCCACAAAAAACAATGAACTCAGCATCTGGGCAAGCCCGGGCATCTTTTGCAAGCTTGTACGAGTCGCCGCGAAAATCTGCATGCTCGATGATCTCATCGCGCTGGTAGTGGTGTCCAAGAATCACCAGCCGCTTGCCAAGAGCAGCCTTCGCCGCGTGAATTCGCTCACGAACCGCCTCTGCACTGAGCGAAACATACTCGTCGGGAAGGGGTGCCTGATACATCTGTATTTGTTCTACGAGCCTACCGTAGAGTTTGAGAGGTGGTTAAGGTTAATTGCCCACGACGAGGCACCGCAGACCTTTTGATTAAGCGCTAAACTAAATCTCAATGATGGTCGGCGCACTTCTCCTCCTCGTTCTTCCCCAGCGGGTTCCAAAGATTACGATCCACACTGACAAGCCGACGGTGAGCGTCAGCAAGGACCTGTACGGAATCTTTTTCGAGGAGATTAACTGCTCGGGCGATGGCGGGCTATATGCCGAGCAGGTGCGAAACCGGTCGTTTGAAGATGGCCCGACGGCAAACCATTGGACGATGGACGCAGGCGCAACTCTTGACCGATCAAACCCGCGATCAAAGTGGAATCAGGCTTCGGTCGTTGTTCAGCAGAAGGCGATTCTTACAAACGAAGGGTTCTGGGGTTATTCTTTCACGCCGCAAGTTGCTCTTGAACTTAAGATCGACACCAAAGGCAAGGGGAGAATCCGAGCGCAGTTTCTGGACGAAGACGGGAAGGAAGTCGGCGGGAAGGACATCGCCGTGCAGGAGTCGGATTGGAGGACGCTGCGAGCGCGAATTCGACCAAATGCGACAACTCGCAAGGGCAAGCTCGTGCTCACCGTCGAAGCAACCTCACCGATCTCCATCGACCAAGTGTCGCTGGTTCCGACCGAAACTTTTCGAGATAGACCAAACGGAATGCGGCTCGACCTTGGGAATGCCCTCGCCGACCTCACTCCAAAGTTCATGCGGTTCCCAGGTGGATGTTGGGTTGAGGGTGACACGATGGCACTTAGCCAGCGCTGGAAAGACACCGTCGGCCCGGTCGAAGCTCGAAGAACTCAGCCGAACATCTGGGGTTACATGTCGACCAACGGCCTCGGATACCACGAATACCTCCAGCTTTGCGAGGACCTTGGCGCCTCCGCAATGTTTGTAATCAACTGTGGAATGTCGCACAAGGAAGTTGTTCCGATGGACAAGATGGACGAATACGTCCAAGACGCAATGGATGCCATCGAATACGCAAAGGGGCCAGTCACGAGTAAGTGGGGCAGCCTTCGCGCCAAGAACGGACACCCAAAACCGTTTGATCTCAAGTACATGGAGGTCGGCAATGAGAACGGGGGCCCAGCTTATGAAGAGCGATACGGCCTGTTCTACCGCGCGATAAAGCCGAAGTATCCAGACCTCAACCTGATCGCCTGCGTTTGGGGTGGAACGCCGAAGAAGTCTCCGCTGGAGATCATCGACGAGCACTACTACAACAACCCTGAGTTCTTCTATCGAAACGCAGATCGGTACGACACCTACGATCGAAAGGGGCCCAAGATCTACATCGGTGAGTACGCGGTGACATCGGGCGACGGAAGACGAAACCTCCGAGGAGCGCTCGGCGAAGCCGCATTCATGACCGGTATGGAGCGTAACGCGGACATCGTAATCATGGGCTCCTACGCGCCGCTTTTTGCGAACACAAACAAGGTCGCATGGGATCCTGACTTGATCTACTTTGACAACGCGCGGGTGGCGCTCACTCCAAGCTATCACGTTCAACGACTCTTCTCGAACAACCGCGCAGACCGGGTCGTCAAGACGGATTTGACGGGCGATTTTGCCACGACCGTCACGCCCTTCCCTGCGGGTCACGTCGGTGTCGGCACCTGGATTACTCAGGCCGAATACAAGGACTTCAAGAATGTCCGTGGTTCGTCGGACAATCTCACCAACGCACGTTTCCAGTCTGGAACTTGGAAGAACGAGGACGGCGTGCTAAAGCAGACGAGCAACGGCGAAGGCACACAAGCGTTCTTCCCGCTCACGAACGGTCCTCGTGCGCACTTCAAACTGAAGGCGAAAAAGACTGGTGGACGAGAGGGATTCCTCATTCTGGTTGGTCGAAAGGATGAGAACAACTTTGTGTGGCTCAACCTCGGTGGCTGGGGTAATTCGCAACACGGAATCGAGTGGAACCAAGGAGGCGGCAAGACTGTCCTCCGCCAGGTGCCAGGCAAAATCGAGACGAACCGATGGTACGACATCGAGGTCGACTATGCACCTGACCACATTCAGGCATGGATTGATGGCAAGCAAATCTTTAACGAGAAGCCTGTTGCTACTAAGCCCCTGTTCTGGGTTGCCGGTCTAGATGACACAACGAAAGAGGTCATCGTGAAGGTTGTGAATGGTTCGAGCGACTCACACGAAGTCGATCTCGCATTTCCCACGTTCGGACTCGGCAGCCGGACCGCGAAGGTGACGGTGCTCACACATGCAGATCCCAAATCGGTGAACACCCTCGACGAGCCGAATAAGGTGAGCCCCACGACGTCAGAAGTTCAGTTCTCTGGCCGCACCTGGCGACACGCTTTCCCTGCGAACTCAGTCACAATCATCCGAACAAAGCCCTGAGCTAGGGGAGCATTTGTGATGCATAGACGGCGACTCCGCGAGCCCCCGCGCAGTCGCCATCTGGCATGATCTCGATCATCAGGTCACTTTGCTCGGCTCGGAACTTGATCGCCGCGCGAATTTGGTTGAGATACCAATTGCGGAAACTCTCGTTTGCCTCAATCACGCCGCCTCCAATGAATACCGCATTGGGGTCGAACACGTTGATCATCTGGTCGATGTGAGCGGCAAGCGCCCAGCACTGAGCTTGGAAGATTTCGAGCGAAAGCGCATCCCCTTTCTCTGCGAGTCCTCGCACCTTTTTCGCGCCGTCTTTCATCGACAGCTCGCTCAACGCGTGCCCTGGGTAACGGGGGAGATAGTGCGGCAACAGGTTCAATTCGATGCCGGTCAGGCTCGCGATGGACTCTAGATCGCTCACTCGACCGCAGTTGCATTTCGCATCAAATCGCTCATCCGGATTCCAGTCCGCTGGCAAGGTAACGTGCCCGAGCTCTGCTCCAAATCCGACCTTGCCGATCACAACCTTCCCGCCGACCACGATCCCGCCACCTAGCCCAGTGCCGACGATGAGCGAGAGCGAAGTCTTATGAGTGTCAAACCCGAAAGAATGCCAGTGCGCATATAATCCAGCGGCATTGCCGTCATTCAGGAAGTAGACCGGCTTTTCAATCGCGGTAGCGAGCGCTCCTCGAATGTCGAAATTTGCGTAATCGTCGTGGCCGAAATTGGTCGCTCCTGCAGAACAGAGAACACCATCTCCGCTGACCGGCCCAGGGGTATCTAGCCCGACCGCCTCGACTTCGTCTGCATTCCAGCCCGTTAGCTCAAGCCCCTTGTTGAACGCAAGGACAAGCTGAGAAACGCACTTTGAGGGACCCTCCTTGACGTGGCTACCGATCTCGCACAGGCCCTTTATCAGAAACTTGGTTCCATCGTACGCCGTCACGTTGATGCTGTTGCCGCCGAGGTCCAATCCCAAAATCTTTCGAGCCATAGCCGTTTCTACCCCACCTTAACCGCGTTCTGATCTCTCGCAGATGTCCAAGCGTGGGCCATCAGATTCTGCCGCTCCGAAAAAGATATCCTCTTCTCAAGATGGCAACAGTCGTGGTAGTCGGTGCAGGGGCAGCAGGGATCATTGCCGCCTGGCGCGCCGCACAGCTTGGCGTCAAAGTCATTTTGTTAGAGAAGACCGACCGGCTCGGCACGAAGATCTTGATCTCTGGTGGAGGCAAGTGCAACATCACCCACGACGGCCCGTTAGAAGACGTTTTGCGGGCGTTCCGCCCGAACGAGGCTCGCTTCATTCGCGCTGCGTGCTACCGATTTACCAACCGCCAGATCGTGAAGATGCTCACCGACCGAGGGCTTGAGGTCTACACCCGACCCGACGGTCGAATCTTTCCCGTTGACCAGACTGCCAAGGATGTCGTGCGCATCTTGCGCACCTACCTCGACGATGCAGGCGTGGACGTTCGATACGAAACTCCTGCCACGGGGCTCCTTCTGGAAGAAAGGCGTGTCGTCGGTGTTGCAACACCTAAAGGTGAGATTCGAGGAGATGCGGTTGTGATTTGCGTGGGCGGGTCGAGCTATCCAAACAGCGGGACTACCGGTGATGGTTGGCCGTGGGCGAGAGTGATCGGACATACCGTGATGCCGATCCGAGCCGCGCTCGCGCCGATCTACATGGAGCTCTCGCCTGCTCCCGAAGAGGGCCTCGCCGGAGTCGCCTTACGTGACATCGTCCTCAAGGCTCGGGCAAAGAACAAGGAACTTACGCGGTGGCGTGGTGACCTCCTTTTCACTCACCAAGGAGTGAGCGGTCCGACAGTGCTTGGCGTTAGTCGAAACGTGGCCGAGCAGAAAGATCCGACAACCCTTGACGTTGACCTTCAACCGGACGAAGGGTTCGAGTCCTTGGGCGAAGCCTGGATTCAGAAGACGCGGGCCAATCCTAGAAGGCTTGTCCGAAGTGAACTCGATGAGATCATGCCCCACCGAATCGTCCCGCTTGTCATGGCGGCGGCAAACCTCGATGCCGAACTCTCCTTTTCGAAACTGGACAAAAAGAGCCGCAACCGCCTGATCGAAGTGCTTAAGCGATTTGAGCTGGGCAAATGCCGCCACGTGCCTTTGGAGAAAGGTGAAGTGGTGGCCGGTGGAGTCTCGCTCGACGAGGTTGACGCGAAGACTTTGGGCTCCAAAATTGTGCCAGGGCTGTTCTTTAGCGGCGAGGTCCTCGATATCGCGGGGCCGGTGGGTGGATACAACCTCCAAGCTGCGTTTGCGACCGGCTATGTTGCGGGCGAATCTGCGGTTGAGTTCGCGAAGCAACCCCGCTAGAATAAGTTATGCTATCGGCAGCCTTGGGAGTCGCCTTGATGACTCATACCAACCCTCCTACGATTGAAGCATCTGAGAACTCGGAATGGCTGCAAAAAATCGCCTTCCAGGTGAAGGCCGAGTACAAGCTACCGGGCCTATGGATCGGCTGCGCGGAAGAGGGCAAGATTGTTGCCTCAGTCGCGATTGGCGACAGAAAGCAAGGTGGAGGTTTTCCAGCTCGACTCCAAGATCGCTTCCCGATTGCGTCTCTTTCGAAGCCCGTTACCGCGACACTCTTTGCGATTCTGAAGGAAAAGGGGCTGATCCGCTATGA
>JBBRHU010000053.1:0-12933 GCA_038222255.1 Fimbriimonadales bacterium
ATTACAACGAGAATGGATCTCACATAACTCAGAGCAATTCGAATGACAAACGGTCTATGGGCGGAAAGCTGTATACCCAAGGGATATACGTCGGCAAACGAAGTCGAGAAGACATTGGGTGTCTGATTCCCAAAGGCATGAAATCATTCCATTGCGAGTTTGGCGTTGAAGACCAGGACGGTCGCTTCGAACAGCGACCCGCAGAGTACAAGCCGCATATTGAGATTCTGCTCGATGGGAAAGTTGTCGGCACGGAGGACCCGGAAGACAATAAGGAGCCAATTCCGTTTGCTGTTGACGTTTCGGGAAAGCAATCTCTAATGATTCGACTTCGCAATGGAGCAGGAGTTGGGAATCCTATTTTGAGCAAGCGGCCCATCGACTCTGAAGAAGGAGGCCAACTCGCTCCAAAAATCCTGGCTCCCAAGGATAACGCCATCATCGCTGGGGACGTGGTCAAGATGCGCTGGGAGCCAGTGGAAGGAGCGAAGTCGTACGCCATTTACATCCTCTGCCGCAAGCCCGCCAAAGCCGCTTCCGCAACGTCAGAGCGCATGTGGACGGCCACGGTTCCGGCTAGTACGACTTCTTACAGCTTCAATGTCAAAGATTTGCCGGACGGAAAGTACAACTGGTCGATCATAGCCCTGAGTGCCACAGGGACGGTTGGGATATTTAGCGGTGATTCTCGCTTTACCGTAGAGCGCTAAGTTTGTCCGAGCCTATTCCGGTTTCATCGTAACCAAGAGGTCGCGCATGTGATCGAGGTGACCGATCAAGGTGCGGCGCTGTTCGGGGTTTGATGTGTCTAGTCGAAATTGAAAAGCAAGGCTCCCAATGATTAGGTCAAATTTCGGCTCTGCTTTTGTGACACTTTCAAGTTCAGGACCGACCGTCAGCGAATGGAGGGTGCCGACGAGGTCGCCGTCTCGCAAGTATTTTTCACCAATCCTTGGGTGGTTATTTTGGAGCATCGCTTGAAATGCTTCTGAGACTGCAGCCCGTAAACCGCCGGTTCTTGTCAGGCGGTTGATCGGACAGTCAGGTCTTTCGAGCGGACTGGGTAAGTCGAGAGCCATGCCCTGAGAAGGCGCACCACCGCCATGAGTCGCATTAAGTCGAGCATCGCTCGCAAGTTTCTGCTCGTCAAGCCAGTCGAGCACCTCGCCAATAATTATTGCGATTTGGGCTGGTGAGTACGATTCTTGACTCCCGACCGACTGCTGCCCGGCTGCGTGCATCTGCTCAAGGGTTCTCAAAATCCCCACTAAGCCATTTTCAGCACTGAACTGAAGGGCAGCCTCTTTGTTTGCTAGAGGCGGTTCTAAATTAATTGAGATGCCCTCAGGCATAGAAGTGGCGTTAGGTTGCTGGTGTATTCACCGTAGCACCACCAAGCACGATTGAAAAGTAACTACTTATCCGCCCCCATGAAGTTCGCCGTCTGGGTGCAAGCCTTTCCCGTCGTCTTCATCTGGCTCTGGGGTTTTCTTTTTCTTCTTTGATGGTTGCAAAGGCTGTTCCTCGAGCTTCTCAGCCGAGCTGCGTCCAGTCGCCGAATCTGGGGCCTGAGGAGACGTCTGGGACGGCTTTGTTTTGCCGGATGTGTTTGCGGAAGGTTGAGGAAGCGGAGTAGCTGGATTGGGTTTCGAGCGAGCACTCGGAGTCGATGTCTGATTGATCGGCGTGCGATCTTGAATCTTGGATTGCATCGAAGCTGAGCCACGACTTAACGGGACGGTAGAGCGGTCCTGAGCGGAAGCGGGGGTGGGATGATGCCAAAGAATCAGGATCAAGCCAAGAAATGCAAACGGCGCGGCAATCGCACGGCGCACGTCGTTGAAACGAAAAAAGAAGATGGCTGCCACCGTTAGATCAAGAATGCCAAGGGCTAGCCGAATCTCTGGGAACACGACCGCAAGGACCGTAATCGTGGAAATGACGATGAGGCCAATCTGCAATTGAGTGCCGATCGATTGTTTGGGGCCTTTGAGAAACTGATTCACCACTTGCAGAGGCTTCTGAACCACTTGTTGAGGCATTTGCTGGACTACTTGTGCAGGAATCGGCTGCGGTGGCACCGGCACGGGCTGTGGGTTTTGTGGTAGCAATGGCTGTGAGATGGGTGTGCTCGCCGCTGGCTTCTGCTGCCCAATTTGTTCCAGGCTCGCAAGCATTTCCGACGCACTTTGAAACCGATTTGCAGGATGCTTTGCTAGCGATCTCTTCAGAAAACTGACCGTTTCGCTCGACAAAGTTGATGGATAGGCCGGCTCAAGATTGTTCACAGCATGCATGACCTGATACGCATCGCTCCCGGGAAATGCCTGCTGCCCGGTAAGCATCTCGAACGCAATCGCTCCCATAGCGAACAGGTCGGAAGCAGGGGTTGGGGCTCCTACAAATTGTTCGGGAGCCATATACTTGGGAGTTCCAAATAAGACGCCGGTTTTCGTTAACTTCAAATCAGCGTCATTCTTTGCGATCCCAAAGTCCATCAACTTGCTTTGACCAGACGGCTGAACTTGAATATTTTCCGGCTTGATGTCGCGATGGACGAGGTTTTTGGAATGGCAATGCGATAATGCATCTAACAGCGGCCCTAAGATTCTCCTCACATTTTGGAGATCAAAGTGCCCCATTTGGTTGATGACTTCACGCAAATTCTGCCCATCAACTAGCTCTAGCACGAGATATGGATTTCCGTTTTCAACGTCCGCTCCATAGATCGCCATGATATTCGGATGTGATAGCGCAGAAACTGCCCGACCCTCACGGTTGAACCGCTCCAACTTTTCAGCAATGCTTGCAGAGGACGTATTCGGGGCAATGTGCAACCATTTAATTGCTACTCTGCGCTGGAGCATATTGTCGTACCCCTCATAGACGATATCGTTGGAACGATTTATTTCGCGAATGATCTGGTAACGACCGATGGTTTGTGGAGGGATTGAACTCACTGTCGATACACTTCCTCCAAGACGTAACCCATTCTACAACTCAACCGAAATTTGTGGGGAAGAAATTGCGAACCCGTTCTCCCAGGCTTTCATTGATGCAGGCAGACTACTGTTCCTTGCATGATCGCACTCTAATTTGCGATGACGCTCGAAGAATCTTAGACTAACCACACGATTGCGTCATGAGCCGAGCTGAGGGTTCGATAGCCGATTGGATCGAACTCTCACTCGGGAACCTCATGACGCAATCGCTTGTCCTTGGACGCATCCACATTACGCCAACCGCACGAGCCGCAATCTCTAGCTCCGATGTTCTTTCTGCCCTTCAGCGCCACGAGCGTGGGGATTGGGGGCAGATTTGCCATGAAGACCGTGAAGCCAACGAACTGGCCTTGAGGGATGATGCTCGGCTATTGTCGGTCTATGAAGATCGAATGCGAACGACCTTCTGGATCATCACCGAAGCGGACCGATCCGCAACGACAGTGCTACTCCCATCCGATTACTGAGCATCACCCAACCGTGAGGCTCTTTTTCCTTTGCGCGGATAACATATCGGGCAGAGGTGCGGGCAGGGCAATCCGCGTTGCGAACCGCTACCATCGAACCTATCGCAAGAACTTAAATAAATCCGACTTTAGAGTTGCCACTCGTCTTTTCATCCTCGCGGCAACCATGCAGGCTGAGCTGGAGCCGGATTGCTTCCCGGTGGTAATGCAGATAGCCCTGTGCGTCTGCTAGATCAAGGACGCGTTCAATCGTTTCGTTCGCTAAATTGGTCTCTCCAGCTACAGAGTAGATGCGAGCCGAATCGAGCAGTAAACTCACGTTTGCAATTGATGTATCTGGAGAGCGGTCGTTATTCCGGGCCTTCTCCAGTGCCCTCCATGCTCGGTCTGGATCGCCCAGAGCCCCGTAGAGCCTCGCGGCTACGCCGAATTCGAGCGCATTCGTGCTCCGATCTGCTTGCCGCTTCATTTGCCCGAGTACCCCCGCGAGTCCGTGTTCAGCAAACTCCATGCTCGACCCAGATTGACGGAGTAATTCCCACCCGAGCAGCGCGTAGTCCCGGGCGAAGGAGGCTTGGTGATCCTGCCAACTGCGGTCCGTTCGATACAAGTAATCCGGCTGAGCACGAAGAAAGGAGTGCAAGTGCTCGAACGCCACAATCGCCCCGTTTGGCCCTTCCAGTCGCACGTGGCGTAGTCCCAAGGCCGCCAGACGTAGCGTATCGGCAATCAGAATTGGTTCACCCAAGGTTTTTGCCACTTCACTCAGCTTTCGCGCAAGAGCAATGCCTTCTATTCGGCGATCAGAAAGATAGAGAAGCTCGACCAAGGGCACACCAACCTCTACGGACACTCGGTGGTTGTCACATGAGTCATGGTGGCCTTGCAGCCCGCGAAGTTCGGCAATAACCGTTCGAAGTTCGCCGTCTGCAATCCGGTTCGAAATGTTTGACAGGACACATTCCACTTCGTCGGATTCAAATCTTTGGATTGGGGGCGCGTATGTCCTAATCCACGCTTCATAGAGCCGATCTCGCTCGCTTGATCCCTTAAATGCCCCGATCAGTTGGGATGCACTGGCATACGAAAGACTGGCGTCCAGTCCGCCAACTATTTGCGAAACCCGGCCCGGAGAGAGGCTTACGACCATGGCAAAGGCGCGATGAGATGCAAAGTGCCGAGCGATGAGTTCGCGAAGCACGTCTCCAAAGCTTTCGTTCCGAGCCGGGTAGAGGTTTGGCAACTTTAGTTATTTCTAAATCTTAGCCACAAACAATCACGAGCCGTATCCGACCACCGCACGATGCACCAAGAGGTAACCGCACGTGAATCTTGGAACTTGGCTTGAAACTGTCTGTATCGCATCAATCAATGGTCGCAAAAACCTTTCGAAACCGAAATTCGTGACGATTGAGCAAGATGTGTTCACCCTTGGCGTTTCGTGGCCACTCGAATCATTTCCTTACGGTTCGGGATGTCCCGTCTGCATTCCTAGCAAGGACCTTCGAAAACACGCTTACATCCTTGGGGCAACGGGGAGCGGCAAGACGAACATTCTCGTCCAACTGGTTGACCAAGATATTGAATCCCGTCGCTCGCTTGTCCTCATTGACCTTCGCGGGGATCTTGTCGAACGAGTTTTGGCTCGCCTTGCCGGAAAGGACGTTGATCCCTCCCGAGTGTGTCTCATTGACCTGCGAGATGATTCGACGGTGGTTCCATTCAATCCACTTGGTGGCTCTGGCGACGCTCATTCCCGGGCATTTCACGTGCTTGCCGTGCTCCGCGACCAAGCAGAATCCTGGGGCGTCCAACTTGAGGAGACCCTGCGAAACGCCCTTGTTGCCCTTGCCGAATACGGTGGCACACTAACCGACATTGAGCCGCTACTCTTGGATCCTGAGTTTCGCGCACGGGTCCTCGCAAGTTCAACTGACCCGCACGTGCAAAGTTTCTTTTGCCGTTTCAACACCTTAACCCCTGAGCGGCAATTGAACTGGGCACTGCCCGTGCTCAACAAGGTCACGCCCCTGATTGCGGTTCCGCGACTTCGATCTATGCTCGGAAGTTCAGACTCCCTTGACCTTCGCCGGGTCCTCGATACACCTGGAAGCATCCTGCTGGTCTCACTCGCGGTGGACCGTTTTCATGGCGCATCGCACCTCATTGGCGGATTGTTGGTCAGCGCCATTGAAGCGGCAGTAATGGCAAGGGCTACCACTCCCGAAGTCCAAAGAAATCCGTTGACACTCTATGTCGATGAGTTCGAAACGATGGCGAGCGAAGCGTTCTTGGGACTGCTTGCGGAAGGGCGGCGGTTCGGCCTCTCGCTGGTCTTGTCTCACCAAAACCTGACGCAACTCTCTCCTCAACTGCGAGCTTCCCTGCAAGGCAACGCCCACCTCCATCTCTACTTTCAAACCGGAGCGGCGGATGCCAGCGAAATTGCGAAAGAAGTGGATTCAGGGTTTTCTCGTGAGCAGGTGCGAACGCTCTTGCTTCGCCTAAAGCCCGGTGAAGCGCTACTGATTCGTCGATCTCACGAAACATTGGTCGTCCGCACTCCGCTGACCACCGATCCGAAGGTTTCAGCCAGAGACCTCGCCCACCTACGGCTAAGCGCAAGGCCATGGATCGCACGAAAACCTGCCAAAACGCTCGCCTTGCCCGCGAAACCTACAAGCGGAAACGTAATCGCCTGGGAGGTTCGCGATGGCTTCTAAGTGCACCACAAACAGAAATAGCATTGTACTGACTGAGCGGGACCGAACGCTTTTGGTGGAACTCGCCCGAATGCGAATGCTCACCCGCGCTCAAATTCAAACCTTAGGAATGTTTGGCTCCGTGACTCGCGCCAACACGCGGCTCAAACGGCTTTGTGATCGCGGATTTGTGATCCGAGTCGATCCTCCCCTGGGAACGCATCCCGGCCTCGGCATTTATCGCCCGGGGTCGAATGCGACTAAGATTCTGGCTCATGCTTTTGGTATCGGCAAACTTGAAGTTGCGCGGCTCTTGGAGCGCCCATCACCCCTTCTCACCACGCATACCCTTGCGACTGCCGATGTCAGAGTCTCACTTTCTCGATCTGTAGATCGCTGTGCGTGGCAGGGGGAATCTGAATGCTTTCACCTGTTTTCAGTGCGGGAAAGTGCGGCGCATGCCTGGCGTGAAGAAGCCTTGCGTCCCGATGGCTATGTCGAAGTCCAACGGCACGGTCATGAATTCTGCGCCTTTGTAGAGGTGGATCTGGGCCATGTTTCACTGCCTCGATTTGCCGAGAAACTGCTTCGGTATGAAACGTACGTTGCCTGCGGACTCTTTGCCAAACGGTACGGAAAATCAGCGGCAACCGTTCTCGTAGCGTCCACTGGTGCTAAGCGAATCGAGCACCTACAAGCGTTGGCAGCTACGCGTTCGCTGACGCTGCGATTTTGCTCGTTTGTTGAGCTACGGTCGAAGGGCTGGGAGACGACGAATTGGTTCGATTCCCACGGCACGATAGTGTCTCTCGCTCCCGGATTTGAGGTGCACGCTTGATCCGTTGCCGCGACTGCAGGCGCGTCTGGCCGACTGACGCTGTGTACTGCGGCCACTGCGCAAAATCATTCAACGTCCGCATCTGTCCGGACGGGCACATGAGTCCACCAAGCGCATCCGTCTGCCTAACGTGTGGGAAGCGTCAGCTCACCGAATCTGTAGTTGGTACAAGTCTTACGTGGCGGTTCAAGCTGGCTGGAATAATGGCTTGTGGGCTGATCGCCTGGGCCGCATTACCCCTACTCTTGAACCTCGTAGCCCAACTAATCTCGGTGGCAATTGGCGTGATCCTCTTCTTGGTCGTCGGGCTACTCTTAATCTCCTTCGTCTTGCCAGGTTCGGGTGGCATGATGGTATTGGGTCTCGCCCTCCTGCGTGGACTGTCTCGGGCTTCAAAACGCATTGCTAGTCAATCGCCAAGGAGTCTCAAGCGGCCATGAGCAGTTTTCTCCACGCAAAGCTTGCCTATACGGTGGAAGAGGTTGCCGAATTGGTTTCTCTTTCAAGGTCCCAGCTCTACCGGCTCATGGACATGGAGGAACTCGCAACGATTCGGATTGGCAAGTCTCGTCGAGTTACTCACGCTCAACTCGACGCCTTTTTGCGCCGCTTGGAGCAGAACTCGGGGTTTGTGCGACTGTAGCTGGATTGATAATCCGCTCCAAGTTATCCCGCAAAATTTGTTGAGATGTCGTCAGGGGCCGCGTGTAATTGACCTCAGTGACTCCGGTTGCTGAGTGGCCGACATGCTCTTTCAACGTCGTCGGGGAAACCTCAGGCATAAGCTTCTCAATCCAGTTGATGTGAGTGAGGCGACAATCGTGTGGGGTCATTTCTGTCGGCTGGCCAGCTTTTGTTCGGATGGCATCCCAGAAGGTGTACACAACTTTTTTTGTTTTCGGCTGATTCGCAATCCCGGCGGACCAGAGATACTGATTATCGGCCCTGTCATCAGTCATTGCCAAGAGCAGATGCTTCAACGTCGGACAAAGGACGACCAAACGCTGTTTATCTCCCTTCGGAAGTCCGATGGTCTGCCTGCCCTTAGCCCCAACCTTAACGGACCGGTCGATGAAAATGAGGTTTTGATCGAAGCGAATCTGTTCCACGGTCAACGCCATTTGCTCTGAGAGTCGAAGGCCCGCGAGCAAAAACACGGCCAACATTCCCCTCTCCTCGTTGCTTAGGTGTTTCGACTCCAACGCTTTTCGGGCCTCTTCCGGAGTCAAAGCGACGGCTGTTCGACGAGGTGGCGTTGGAACCGTCAGAGCAAATGGATTGCCAGACATGAACGGGACCCGCTGGTATGGTGTTCTCGCCTGGTTGAACACGCGCACCAAGTCGCGCTTGATCTCAAGTACCGTTGCCGCCCCAACGCCCTTGTCTTTGAGGTGCTTGTAGAATGCGCGAATTTTGAGGGGGTCAACTTTCGTGAGAGGGACATCGCCGAAGGTTGCTCTTACATGTATATTGAACCGCCCCTTGCGGTTCGAAACGGTCGCTTCACTAAGCTCATCTGGCCAATCGTTTGCAGCAAGCCAATCGAACCATCCGCCCACGGTTAGTTCTTTGCGCACTTTCGTTCCTGCGACCTTCGCCCCGTGCCGCAATTCTTGAAGGAATTTCTTGCCTGCTGTTTTTGTATCAAAGAGGCGTGAAATGCGCTGTTTCTTGCCAGCTTCGTCTACTGTCGTGTACTGCACTCGCCATTTTCCAGCGAGGCGTCCGGTCAATATTTCGCGACACGAGCCGTCTCTGTTATCTGCTCTCGTTGCCATACTTTGCAGTATACGGGAACATTTGAGAGACCAATTGAGAGACCAACCTGGTGATGAGTGGTTGAATGTCGTCTCGTTGATCGATTTCAGGTTCAAAAGATGGTGGGCGGTATAGGATTTGAACCTACGACCCCTTCGGTGTGAACGAAGTGCTCTACCACTGAGCTAACCGCCCGCCGGAACAACTATTATGACCGATCCACTGGGGTTGGGTGAGGGGGGTAAGTGGCTAAAAAGTGGGTCTGCGGAAATTGGCATCCCCGTATTCTTAACGATCCTGTCATAATTTTTCTGAATTATGAAACGACTTCTTCCTTTCGCCGCTTTGGCGCTGATCGCAATTGTAGGATGTGGCTCGTCGTCCGACGCACCGGCTGGAGATGCCACCAAGACTCCGCCGACGGCTGCAAAGGAAGGGGCAGAAGCCCCCAAGAAACCCTTGAGCAACATCATCTTGACTGACGAGAAGGATGGAAAGACGAACAAGGAAACCCTTGGCAAAGACGGCGACATGTACATCTACTTCGACACCGAAGTTCCGGCTGGCACCAAGGTTAAGGGCGTGTTCTACCTTGACAAGTGCGAGGACGCAAAGATGGTTGGGAAGATCAAAGAGAGCACGATTGACGCTGTGCCGAACGCCGTTGGCGATTTCCACATCTCCAAGCCAGCTTCGGGTTGGCCAGCGGGCGAATATCGAATCGAGCTCTTTGCGGGCGACAAGCTCGAAGAGACGATCAAATTCAAGGTTGCCTAAGCGCATCTGACTGCGACGAACGCCCGATCCATCAATGGGTCGGGCGTTTTTGCGTGTGAGGGGTGCACACGTTTGCGTAGAATAGCAGTAGAAACTCGACCTCGCTGGTCGATTTAGTGGAGAATCAGACATGCACTACTCTTCCCAAGGCAGGATGCTTACGCTAGCCCTCGCCACCGTGCTCAGCCTTTCGGCAATGGGTGCGGATGAGCGACAACGAACCCGGTTTGATGCCGGTTGGAAGTTCCTGCGGGAGAGTGATGCCGAACCCCAAAGCCCGCGTGGACCGTTCTCGTGGCAGTGGAAATACGCGACGGTTTTGAACCTCGATGGTCAAACCCTTCCCGATGATCTCGACGGTGGCGACTGGAAACCCACTCAACTCGGAATCAATACACTCAACGGCAATCGAAACCGCTTCGCATGGTACAAAACCGAGATCGGCCACGATCCGAAGAACGCCAACAAGGTCCTGGAGTTCGAATCCGTCGACGATAACGCCGTGGTCTTCCTCAACGGAAAGCGGCTGTACAAGCACATCGGCTTTGGAGTTGCGTTCCGCGTTCCCATCGCAGGTGCCTGGCGCCCAGAAGGCCCCAACAACCTCGTCGTGCTCGTTGAAAACACGGCTGCTGGCGGTGGCATCAACGGAGGAATCGACCTCATTACGGTGAAGGCAGAGCCAGTTCCGGACTCCGTAAAGAAGCAGTTCGATGATTCAAAGTGGCGTAGCGTCCACCTTCCACACGACTATGTCGTCGAAGGCACGTTCACTCCGAACGGAGACGTCTCCCACGGCTCCCTCCCCAAGCCTAGAGGAACCTACCGGAAGACGTTTACACCTCCATCATCCATGCGAGGCAAGTCGGTCTGGATCGAATTTGATGGTGTATATCGCAACGCAGCAATCTATCTGAACGGCGAAAAGCTTGGCGTCCATTCGAGCGGCTACATCGGCGTGCGCTACGATATTTCGAAGAAGCTGCAATGGGGCAAACCAAACGTGCTCGCCGTCCGAATTGACCCTCGAAAGAACGAAGGCTGGTGGTACGAAGGCGCAGGCATCTATCGCCATGTCTGGTTGAACGCAGCCAACCCTGTTCACGTAGCGCCAAACGGAGTCTTCGCTCGCTCAGAATCAATCTCGGCCACCTCAGCAGAAATCAAGGTCTCGACGACCGTCGTGAACGAGGGCAACGCGAGCACTTCCTACACTACGAAGGCGAAGATTTTCGATCCGAAGGGCAAACTCGTCGCCACGATGAACACATCGGTTGAAGGTGGTGGAAGAGAGTCCGATTCGACCGCAAAGCTCACCATCAATCACCCTATGCTCTGGGATCTCGGCAAGCCGAATATGTACAAGATCGTTACGGATGTGTGGATGAAAGGCAAGGTCGTCGATTCGTCCACCGCGTCGTTTGGAATTCGAGACATGAAGTGGGACAAAGATCGCGGCTTCTTGCTGAACGGTCGAGTCGTTAAGCTCCAAGGCACGTGTAATCACCAAGATCATGCCGGCGCAGGAATCGCGATGCCCGACGGACTACAAGAGTGGCGCATCAAAAAGCTACTCGAGATGGGCTCTAACGCATACCGAACCTCGCACAACCCAACATCTCCGGAGTTCTTGGACATGTGTGACCGACTTGGGATGCTCGTCCTCGATGAGACTCGCCATCTCGGCGATACCCCGCTCCCAAAAACTCCTTCCGGAACAAAAGCTGATGACCTCGCTGAATTGAAGGAGTTGATCAAGCGCGACCGAAATCATCCGAGCGTGATTGGCTGGTCACTCTATAACGAAGAAGGCCTTCAAGGAACGAAAGAGGGCGCGGACATTTTTGTGAAGATGCGTGCAGTCGTCGACAAACTCGACGGCACTCGAATTTCAACCGGCGCGAATAACTTCGGATACAACTCTGGAATCCAACTTGTCGCCGATGTCTACGGATACAACTACGCAATTGGCGAATACGATAACGGTCGCCGTCGGTGGCCACATCAGGCACTCTTCGGGAGCGAAACTTCAAGCGCAGTTTCAACTCGCGGCGAATACGCCAACGATAAAGAGAAGGGATACGTCAGTGCCTACGACGTGAACTATCCCGGCTGGGGCATGTCCGCCGAAGGAGCCTGGAAGCCGATCGGAACTCGTCCGTGGATGGCCGGTGCCTTCGTCTGGACGGGCTTCGACTACAAAGGTGAGCCGACACCATACGGATGGCCTTGCATCAACTCCCACTTTGGAATCATTGATATCGCTGGATTCCCGAAGGATAACTTCTACTACTACCAAGCGGTTTGGGGCAAAAAGCCGATGGTCCACATCTTGCCCCACTGGGATTGGAAGGGGAAAGAAGGCGAGCCGATCAATGTTTGGGCGCACTCAAATGCCGATTCAGTCGAGCTTATTCTCAACGGAAAGAGCCTTGGAACAAAGAGCGTCCCGAAGCTGGGCCACATTGAATGGACTGTCCCTTATGCTCCTGGAACCCTCCAAGCGATCGGGCGAAAAGGAGGCAAGGTCATCGCGACCGACCGAGTCGAAACCACGAGTGCGCCTGTTGCACTCCGGATCAAGACCGACCGGAAGACAATCCTTGGCGATAGTGAAGACCTCACGATTGTCGCCGTGGAAGTCGTCGATGCGAAGGGAAGAGTCGTCCCCGGCGCAGCCCAGGAAGTCACCTTCACGGTAACCGGCGCAGCGAAGAATGGCGGAGTCGGAAATGGCGATCCAAGCGACCACGACCCGGACAAATCCAACAAGCGAAAGGCGTTCCATGGCCTTTGCATGGTGCTCGCTCAATCCAACGGAAAGGCCGGCACAATCACAGTAACCGCCAAGGCAGCAGGCCTCAAGTCTGCGTCCATAGAACTGCGAGCCGTCGCAGCGAAAGACTGAACTCTCTGGGGTTGCTTCGAAAGAGGCAACTCCAGAACTCGATTTGTCAGAGTCATCCCCACAGCGTGTCTCCTTGACCCTGGCTAGTGGGGCGCACAGGATGTTTCTATTCAAGCACTTCCCGAAGGAGATCTTACATGGCACTAATCCGGAGTGATAAACTAGGCGTGTGAATTCGTCAGGTAGCGTCGAGTTATTCCTCGCGTCCGAATACAGCATCAAACGAGTTAGATATCTGACCTTGGCCGAACGGTGTGGGAGGATGTTTGCAAGTTACTCTCCTATATGAAGGGCCTTTGCGTGCCAAAGCGAATCCTGGAAACTTACATCCAATTAGATGTCAGATGCATGATCAACTTATTAGATTCTGGGAGTCAGAACCTGCGCTATACACTCGTTACAATAAATTTCTTGGGGATGACAACGATAGTTTCGTTCTAAGTGGGGCGGGCGCTGTATACCAGGTATCTAAAGCTAAAGA
>JBBRHU010000054.1:0-12899 GCA_038222255.1 Fimbriimonadales bacterium
TGTCCTGTGGAATGAGCACCACCTGCGGGTTCTCTGGGATCACCGAGAATGCGAACTGCACGACCATCATCGGCGCGCTGATTTCGCTATAAAGTGCCGAGGTCTTGGCAGCTAGCACCAACGGAGTACCGTTGAAGCTGATCGCCTGGCCTGCCGCTTCGCTTGCCGTCATGCCGACGGTTTGCCAGATTTGCGGCTGAATTTGACTCAGCTGATCGAGGACGTCTTGTGGGATTCTTGCCATGATCTTGCCTGTGGGCTAAAAACTAGAACTCGGGCACCTTGCCCGTTACGGTGAAAGTGATTCGGCGGCCAGAGATACCCGCCCTTCCGGTCAGCTTTGAAATTGCGCCGACCTGCATCGTGAGATCTTTCTCAGTTGCTTGGTCAAGCTTGAGAATATCGCCTGCCTTGAGATTTCGAAATTGCTCAAAGTCAACTCGCGCGCCACCAAGCCGGACGCTGCACGGAACTTTTGTGCGGGCGAGTTGGTGGGAAAGATGTCGCTTGTGGGTGTTCGATTGCTTCTTGTTGCCAGTCGTAAACCACTTTTGAGCACTGAGCTTTTGGGCAATCGGCTTCAGAACTAAGTAGGGGATGCAAAGGCTGAGAGCGTGTCGCTGAGCGCCGACTTTGACTTCAAACAGCATCGTCACGACAATGTCTGTCGACGGAGCGATCTGAACGAACTGCGCAGAGGTTTCAATGCTCTCTAACGTAGGGTTGATGATAATGATCTGCTCCCAAGCACCTTTCATGGCTTGAAAGAGTCGATCAATAACTTGTCGGACGAGTGGTCGCTCGATGTCGGTGAGCACGTTGCGGGCGATGCCCTTTCCTGGGCCGCCGAGCATTCGATCTATCGTGGTGAACACGAGATCAAATTCGATCTCAAGAACTGCTTGCCCAGTAAGCGGAGAGATGGACATGATCGAGAAGACTGAGCTTTCGATGCTTCGTAGATACTCCTCGAACGGCACTTGCTCGATCGAGATGAGGTCCATCGCGACCGGTGTGCGGAGGTAGGCAGAGAGCTGCGAGGCCGCCAATCGAGCGAACGTTTCGTGCAACATCTGCAACGTTCGGAGTTGGTCCTTACTGAATTTGTCTGGGCGTCGAAAGTCGTAGACTTCGTAGGCAACAGCCTTGCGGCCGGTGATTTTGTCCGGGGTGCGCAAGCCAGCGAGGAGGTCAACGGAGCCAGGACCCTGTTGCTGAGCGGGGTTAGCCGGTTGCGCAGCGCCGCCGTCCCCACCACCTAGTGAATTTAGGAGGGCTTCGATTTCGGCTTGCGAGAGAATATCAGACACCTTAGAACTCCGTTAAATTGCTGGGGTTTCCCCCACATCGAGTTCTATTGGTCTGATCTGCTTTTTCTTTAGGGTCTGTGCCGAAAAACCTCTAAAGTTACTTGAGGTTTTTCGACTGCTCTACTGCCAAGCAAAAGCTGTAAAGTAGACACGGAGGACAGGGCCCTTAGGTGCATCAAACTCGTGCGCCTCGGCAGTGTCTTCCTCTTGATCGCCTTTCTTCTTCTTCGGCTCGGCTGGGTTCACCATGTCCTTGTCTTCGGGAAGGAGATTATTGATCCCCTCGACAAGTGCCTTTTGGATCGCGCGCTTCCCTTCAAAAGTTTTGACCTGAGTGATTGAGAAATCAGGAATCTTGCAGACGATGTAATCCTTGATCGCTTCCATGCTGTGGTCGAGCAGCTCTTTCTTGTAGTCTTTGCGTGGGACAAGTACCGGCGTGCACTTGAGATAAATCCCGGATTCCTTCAGGTTGACGGTGAGTTCACCGATCGACAAAACTTCCTTCGAGGCCTCGATTGCGTGGGATTCCTTGGGCTTCGGCTTCATCACGAAGAAACCTCCACCGCCAACCACAAGGGCTACCACAAGGATCAATGGTAATTTGCCTTTCTTTTTGGGTGCTGCTGCTGCTTCCGCCATAGTCTTTTCCCTTCGATCAAGAAGGCTCAAGAAGATTGTCGGAAAGCCAGAGGTCCGATCACTAGGTTTTTTTTGCTAGGAATTTAGCGCTCGAACTAGTTCGGTGAGGAAGAACTCGCAATCCGTGTCGATGCCGATTGCTTGGTGGAGCAAGCTGTCGGTGAGTTTGAGCTTCAGAATCAACACGGACCGTCACCAACGCCGAAGGCAGGTGGTTCTCGGCGGCTCCGCAGTATATCCACGTTGCAGATGAGACAGACGCTCACACCGACGATGTCAGACCGCATGCTGTCGAAGTTTGTCTCGTTGTCCAGGGTCACATTCGCGAGTGGGCCAGCATCGCCGATAGTGCCCGGCGGCGAATAAATCCTGATTGACACGGACTTGACCGAGCCGTGCCTGATCTGCCCTTTAGATTCCGAGACCAAGCATTTCGTTCGAAGACCGTATTTCGCTAGGAACGAGGCCGACATAATCTTTCAGCGCTTCTCGCATCGCTTGTGTCGTGCCAAACCCGCTCCGGCTAGAGACGAGCTCAATTGGGTCTGCGGTCGAAAGAAGGCTTTGGATAGCCATCTCGGTGCGGGCTCGTTCTACAAACTCGTGAAAGCCGTATCCCACCAACTGCTTGAAATACCTTGAAAAGTGGAACGGTGAATATCCAACCATAAGGCTCGCATCTCTAAGCGGCCAAGAGGCTTCGGGCTGGCGCTTCACCGAGCGGATCAGGTCAAGGATCGTATCCGGCAAGCCCTCGGGTAGAGGTGTGAGTTGGAACTCCTCCTTGGACATCCAAATTGGAGGAATGATCTGAGACAATATCCCAAACAAGATTGGTTCCACGAGTTTCGGTTGATTGAGTGCTTCGCGCAACCTGACGAGTGGCTCTGCATATTGCCGTGCTGCGGGAACCGATGCGATTTGCTGAGTTGCGAAATCAGGGTTTGCGGTGATCGTCGCATTTAGCCAACGATGCAGTGGAGGCATCATTCTCTCATTCCAAGTCAACGTGGTGACCGAGTGGAGCCCCCTCCCAAACTGGGCATCCACCGTGCCGCTTCGAAAGAATACGAGGCTAGAACGAGGAACAATCCGAATCGAGTTTCCCAGCTCGGGAGTGAGAATGATGGCCGGCCCGTCTACCCAAAACAAAGAAGCGCTCCCCTCGGGGACAGATAGCGACCGGGTCTCGGGCGTGTCGAGAGTTCCAACAAATACGCCGACTTCAAGGTCCCCGGCGTCGTGTAGAACCTCCCAACGAAGTTGTCGTGGTGATAACGAAGGCTTAGAGGAGACTTGCAGAAACTCGAGCGCAGACATGTCAATAAGAGTCAACTGATCCGAGGCAGGTACTTGCGCCCCTCAGTAGCTCTAAGGCTCTCCCTAATATGGTAAACGACACCTCGTGGACAATCGTTTCGATATAGCAATTGTAGGAGCAACCGGAGCAGTCGGTAACGAGTTTCTTCAGCTATTTTCAAAAAGAAACTTTCCGGTCGGAAAGCTTCGCCTCTTAGCAAGTGCCCGATCGGTGGGAAAGAGCCTCCAATTCGAAGGGAGGCCGGTGCAAATCGAGGAACTCAAGCCAGGTGCGTTTGAGGGCGTCGATGTTGCTTTCTTCAGCGCAGGCGCAGCCCGCTCTCGCGAGTTTGCCCCCGAGGCCCTTGCAGCGGGCGCATGGGTGATCGATAATTCCAGCGCGTTTCGCATGAACAAAGACGTACCGCTTGTGGTGCCAGAGATCAATGCTGACGCAATTCTAGAGGGGCAGAAGCTCATCGCGGTCCCTAACTGCTCCGCAATCATCCTGTTGATGGCAATCGCTCCCCTGCGAAAGCTCGGCAAGATTGACCGACTGATCGTCAGCACGTACCAATCTGCAAGTGGTGGGGGTGCGGCGATGATGGAAACTCTTCGGCAGCAAACGCTCGACTCACTTGAGGGCAAGGAAGTTCAGTCTTGGTCACAACCCTTCCCTTATGCCTTCAACCTCTTTAGCCATAACACGCCAATTGGTGACGATGGATCTAACGAAGAAGAGTCGAAAGTCGTCCAGGAAAGTCGAAAGATTCTCAATGATCCCGACTTGAAAGTCAACGTGACTTGCATAAGAGTTCCGGTGCTCCGAGCCCACACCGAGACTGTGACAGTTGAATTTGTAGGAGAAGCCCCTTCCGAGGATGCGGTGCGCGATGTGCTTGCGAAGTCTCCAGGGGTCCGGGTCATTGATGACCGAGCCGCGAATCGATTTCCAACACCTCACGATGCCTCTGGTCAAGGTGATGTGCTTGTTGGTCGGATTCGAAAGGATCCTTCACACCCATCGGCGATTAGCTTGATGTGTACTGGGGACCAACTGCTGAAGGGAGCTGCGCTCAACGCAGTGCAGATCGCGGAACATGTGCTGAAACTTCCGAGATAATCCTAGTTGCCAGGTGCAGATTTTCAGCCCGATGTCCGACATTAGATTTGGATGCCTTGTGCCGTGAATTCGATGGAGATCCTCGCGAAGAGTTGGGCTGGACCACAGGTTTTGATTGTCGAAGACGATCCTGTGGCCGCAAAAATCGCAAAACGTATGTTTGCAAAGGTCGGTATTGAAACCGACCATGCGAGCAACGGGATTGAGGCGCTTGAGCTACTTAGCCAACGCCGACATCGAATGATCTTCTCGGACTGGATGATGCCCGAAATGACGGGTATCCAGCTCTGCGTGCAAATCCGTGAGCTCGCGGGGCCGTACACCTACTTCATCATCTGCTCTAGCAAGGGGGACCGCGCCGACCGACTCGCTGCATTCGAAGCCGGAGTCGACGACATGCTCGACAAGCCTCTCGACAGCGAAGTCTTTTTGAGCCGTCTAAAAGTCGCTGCTCGACTGCTAGAGATAGAAGACCGGCTCCAACAGCAGAACGACATTCTCGAGGAGAATTCGGTCAAGCAATCGGAAATGAACGAGCACCTAAAGTTCGCTTCCTACCGATTCATGGAACTCTTCAACGGCTTGCCGGTGGCGTGCTTCACCTTTGATGAACTAGGACAAGTTCATGAATGGAACCGGGGAGCTGAGGAAGCCTTCGGAATCCAATCACACTTTGCTTTTTTGCAACCGCTTCATCGCCTCTTAGGGGAAGAGCAAGGGGAAGTGTGGACCGATGAGCAAATTGCTAGAGTCTTTATGCGAGAAGACTCACATGTGTTCGACTGGACCTTCACCTCGCGAAGTGGCGTTCAAAAGGACTTCGCGTGCAAGATCATTTGCCTGAGGCGAATTGATGGCACGACCGCAGGTGCCGTTTGCGCCAACCTCGACATCACCGAAAGAAAGCAGGCAGAGAAGCGAATCGCTGACCAGATGCGGATGATCGAACAGCAGAAGTCGATGCTTGAGGCAATGAATTCTCAGCTGGAACATCTGGCGATCACGGACGGTTTGACTGGGCTCTCTAACCATCGTCGATTCCAAGAGTTGCTCGAAGAAGCCACTTCTCATCACTCGCGCGCGGGCCAACCTTTCTCTGTGCTCCTGCTCGATATAGATCACTTTAAGAAGTTCAACGACGACTTTGGACACCAAGTCGGGGATGAGGTGCTCAAAACAGTGGCAAACGTGCTGAAGCAGACGGCACGAGATTTCGAGAATCCAGCTCGATACGGTGGAGAAGAGTTTGCACTTATCTTGTGGAACTGCCGCAAGGAGCAAGCTCTCAAGGTTGCCGAACGCTTTATTACCGCGATCCGGGATATCCAGCGCCTGGATCGAAAGATCACTGCTAGCTTCGGAGTGGCCACCAGCGAGGACGGCACGCTCTCTGGCCGAGTAATGATCAACCGCGCAGACGAGGCATTGTACGCCTCGAAGCGAGCCGGTCGAGACTGCGTCACCCATTTTGACGACATGGAACGCAACGAGCTGGCTTCAGCCGCCTGATACCTGCACCTGTCCCTGAACGTCATATTGTTGCGCTATGCATTTTGTCGTTTGCGGGTTGGGACAGGTCGGATATCGAATCGTTAG
Source organism: Fimbriimonadales bacterium (assembly GCA_038222255.1). GTDB lineage: Bacteria > Armatimonadota > Fimbriimonadia > Fimbriimonadales > Fimbriimonadaceae > Fimbriimonas. The sequence continues at coordinate 5,971 of JBBRHU010000054.1, forward strand.
CCTCCTGCGAAATCTGGGCCACGAGACGACAATTATCACGCAAGGCACCAGAGATTCCTGGTCGAAGGAGTTGGCTACTTGTGGCATCAAGATTCACATTGGTGATTCGCGTCAGGACTCGTTACTCCGAGAGGCAGGCCTCTTAACTTGCGACGCGCTACTGGTCGCCACGTCTGACGACGCTGTCAACATCCAAATTGCGCTTCATGCTCGACGATTGAATCCCAACATCCGCGTGATCGTTCGAACTTTCGACACTACCTTGGGCTTGCAAATCAGGCACCAGCTTGGCATCGAAGAGGTCGTCGCTATCCCGGAGGTCGCTGGTCCTGTACTTGCCGCACATGCAATGTTTGACCAGGTTTTGGCAAGGTATACCACTGAAACCGGTCGACATCAGCTAAGGCGATCTGGCGGGAACTGGGTCAACGAACCGCTCGAAGAATTGCTCCCACCTCGAAAAATTCCCCTCAGCCGTCGGCAAGAGTTCTGGAAGTTGGTCACCCCGAAGGCGCTCTTCTTGTGGCACAAGCGGCTCTGGAGAGCGACCTCACCGCAACTTCGTGCGGTCTTTCTCGCGATCAATATCTTCATCGTTTTCGCCGTGTTAGGCGTACGACTCGGGCTGTCGCTGTCTGCAGTTGACGCGTTCTACTTTGTTGTGACAACGATCACGACAACCGGATTTGGAGACATTTCTGTGCTCAATTCGCCAGATTGGGTCAAGCTCTTCGTTTGCTTTCTCATGCTCATGGGCTCCGCGGGGATAGCAGTCATCTACTCGATCGTCACCGATTACATCGTTACCGCAAGGCTTTCGGAGACGATGCAGCAGGTGCCGGTGCCGGATGCAGACCACGTCGTCGTTGCCGGGCTGGGCGACATCGGTATCCAGATCATTCGCGAACTTCGTCGTGATGGGCTAGAAGTTGTAGTGATCGAAAAGCAATCGACGGGCAGCCACCTAGAAGCAATAAAGGCAGATACTCGTGTCTTGTTTGGAGAAGGGCGCGATCCCGAAGTCCTTTCACGTGCAAATTTGGCAAAGGCCAAAGCCCTGATCGTTGCAACTGGAGATGACGGAATAAATCTGGGAATTGGCCTGGCCGCGAGGTCTCAGTTTCCGAACCTTCGGGTCGTCCTAAGAATTTTCGATAGCGACCTCCTTCAGGCGCTCAATGCAAACAAAGTGTTCACAAATGCGCTAAGCCCGTCATATCTGGCCGCGTGCGAGTTTGTCGCGATCGCGCTGGATTCTGGGAGCAAAGCTGGGTTCACGACCGACAACTCTTTCTGGACAGTCTCCTCGGAAGCCGAGGTCAGGGAGCACCCCTTTGTCGCCTCTAATAGCGAGTAGTGATTACTTCTTTCCGGGCATAGCGCCTGGATGCTTGCGAACAGCGTCGGCCTTCGCCTCGTCCTTTCGCTGCCACCATCGAAAGAGCAGGTACATGCAGACAGTGAAGGCTGTGATGAAACCACCAAGAAGCATGAGGAACCTGAAGAGGTCCTTCTCAGACATCATTTCACGCTTCCTCCCAGTCTGTGAATTCTCCTGCGAGCCATTCGAGTCCCGCGAGTCTAGCCTCCAAAACCGCGAGTTTGAACTCCTCTTCTTCGGTTTCCGGCTCGTCCGGCATCGCCGTCACAAGAGCTTCAACCTCATCTCGAGCCGCTTCGATTTCGTCCCACGAGCGGAACTTCGCCTTTCCAATCATAGATTCAAAGTCGCTGAGTGCCTCGTCAAATTCTTCAATCGACTCCTCGTGTGGTGGAAGTTCGTCGATCAATTGAACTGCAAATAGAAGCGGAGGGAGTGCGTCCATTCCAAACGAGCTGACAATGAAATCATCTTCGGTCCATCCGCCAAAGTCTGCTCGAATGCGTCGATTCTCTTCTGTCGTTGCCCCGGCGATGAAGGGATCCTCCTGAAGCGACTCTCTAAACTCTTCGAGTTCCTCTCGAAGTTCAGCCTTTTCTTTGGTTCCCGCGACTTCCTGGAACTCGAGTTCAAGTTCCATTCGCAAAATTTGGAGAAACAGGCATGCAATACGTGCCAGGGCTTGTTCTGCGGTCGGACGGTCGAGGACGCTCATGACTCTATTATCGCTTGCTTTCCGCCTGGACTCGTCCCCAAAATGAGACTATGCACGGCCACACCGTCAGTTTCCAATTCGAGAACGAATCGTTTGAGGGGTATTTGAGTCCAGCGGCCACAGGATCAGGTCCCGGCGTAATCGTGCTTCAGGAGTGGTGGGGCTTGGTTGACCACATCAAGGATGTATGCGATCGATTTGCGGCTGAGGGATTCACCGCTCTCGCGCCAGATCTCTACCAAGGTAAGTCAACAACGGAGCCCGACGAAGCCGGAAGTTTGATGATGGCCCTCAATATTACTCAGACCGAGCGGATGTTGGCGGCGGCTTCAAGTTGGCTTGTTGCTGATCCAACTTGTTCGAGCGAGAAGATTGGGGTCATCGGATTTTGCATGGGAGGTCAACTCGCCATGTTCGCTGCTGGGTCAAATCCGATCTTTGGAGCGGCAATCAACTTCTATGGCATCCATCCGAACGTTTCGCCAAACTATGAGGTAATGAGCTGTCCGGTGCTTGGGGTTTTTGCTGAGCACGACGACTACGCAAGTCCAGCGGCAGTTTCGAAGATGAGCTCCGCCCTTTCGGCGGCGGGAGTGAAGCACGACTTCAAGACTTACGCGGGATGTTCGCACGCGTTCTTCAACGATTCTAGACCGGCGGTGTATAGCAAGCCAGATGCTGCCGACGCTTGGGCGCGAACCGTCGAGTTTCTCCGCTCGAATCTATAAAAACAATGGCCCCTACTCGCTGGAGCGAGAGGGGCCGAGTTGCTTCAGTCTTCGTACCGAGCGATCAGATCAACTTGGTTTGCGAGCATGTGCTCGAAACTCCCGAGAAGAGTCGTCTTTGGAGCCTTCGGGTTGTTCTGCCGCTGGTCGCGACTAATGTGACGGGCTCGCTTAACGCGAACGATCGTCCATCGAGGAAGGGCAAGCATTCGCCTGCCTAGTGTTATGATCATCGTTTCTCCTGTAAGTCCGCGCGACAACGCTGCGGTGTCATGGACGAAACTCCGTCCGAGGATCTGATCAACGGCGATCTACTTGTTATTATGGGTCCACGAGACAAATCGTTTCAGGGTCCCAGCCCGAATGACCCGGGGCCTTAGCTGTGGTCTATGGGGCTAAACGGGTCGAACACCCCTTGCACGAACGGCTGAATCGGTAACACTTGGTTGTTCCGCGTCACGGTTCCAGTGATCAAATAGTAGTCAGGGTCCGGGCCAGACAAGAGCGAAGGTGCGTTCCAGCCACTTGGGGGGACCGTCGTCGTTGAAGTTCCTCGCCAACTCGCAGCTTCTGACGCCGTCGGTAGCAACGTGACCGAAATCGAAAGCAGATCACCTGGCTGAGAGGAAAAGCTAATTGAGTTGCCAGGGCGAGCGAAAGTGTTGCTCGAACTGAGCATCGGTCGAGGTGGAACAGCAGTGCCCGTGTGAAAAACTGCCGGGCGAAGTGAAGCAACACCAGTAAATCCACTGCGACTTGCGACCGCAACGTAGTCCACGTCTGTCGCAAGGACAGGGATGGAGAAGTAAGGTGATACAGCAAAAATTGTTTTGGCCTTGACAATCACAGTTGAACCCACGGTGCCGATCGGGAGGAAAGAAACTGTGGAGGAATCACCCGTTGCAGTTGGATCTTCGTCGAAGGTTCCAGAGCTTGGTGAATTTGTGGTGGGAAGCACAATAATAGGCTCTTTTGCACCGCTCTTCGTGCCAGGGTCAACATCGCAAAGATAGTAGCTACCGCTGAGAAGCAAAGCTACGGAAGAGAAAAGCAATCGTGACCCAATCACATTAGTTATTTTAGTGGATTAACTCCGAATAGTCAACTGTGACTTCGATTTGAGTCCAGAAGCGTACGGGCATAGTTGATGATCGAATCAAGCTTCCTCGCACGAGCGCGGAGCGCGATCTGTCGGCGTTCCGATCGAGAAAGTTTCTGGCCACAAAGACTCTGCATCTCCTCGATTCTGATCATGTTGGAGTTCCCTAGTTCAACTGTTCTCGATTGCACAATCGCCTTCGCGCATTCCAGAATCTCATAGGCTTCCGGGCGCTTTTCGACAGCACAAAGCAGTTGACCGACGTTCATGCACGCCACTCCAACTCCGTACGGATCCTGCACAATTGACAACAACTGAAAGGATTCGGCGAGCGCATCAAACGCATCCTCGACCTTGTCCATTGCCACCAGCGTATCGGCGAGGTTGATTAGGGTTAGCGATAGACGGCTGTTGTCACCTAGGCGCCGAAAGGTGGTCTCACTTCGTTCGAGGTTCGCGACGGAGTCCTCGAGTCGTTTCGCATCCCGAAGCTCTGAGCCCAGATTGAGTAGCGCAATACCCATCCTCAGTTCGTCTCGAAGGGCTTCGAAAACATGAACGCTTCTTTCGTACGCTTCGATTGCGAGAGAGCTATCATGTCGCTCCCCAGCCAAAATGGCAATGTTCGTCAGTACGGCTGCTTCGGCTTCTAGATCCTTTGCGGCTGTGCAGAGATCAAGACTCTGTCGGTAGGTTTGCTCTGCTTCGGCGAGACGCCCTGCCTTCCAATAAAAGGCCCCAAGCGCATTTAGGAATCGGCCCCGACGGGGTTCATCTTCGAGGAGGTCAAGCGAGCGCGACAGCTGCTTGATGCCGAACTCCAGCCTTCCTTCTCGGAGCCAATGTCTCCTCAATCCCCAGACGAGGTCTACAAGCCGATAACTCCTTGCTTCACCTAATCGGAGGCAAGCCTGATCTAAGTCGGCAGTAGAAAATCTCAGTTTGTCAACGGCAGCAGCTTGCTCGCCGCTATCCAACTTCGAATCACAAGCCGTCGCACAACTTATCGCCCAAGCATCAAGGCACGCATAGGTATCGCTCGACCTGATCGACAGCTCTTTCGCATGTTGCCGGACGACTTCGAACAATCGAAATCGCATGTGGTCCTTCGCCTCGACCGACATAAGAAGTGATTTGTCGAGCAAAGTGCGAATACCACGAACACACGCTTCTCCTCCGAGTCCGTGGACCGGCGAAAGGGCGACCGCAGTTTCGTGGTCGAAGCTTCCAACAATGTGTGCCAGAGCGATCAGCAGCTCGCGTTCAGATTCATTGAGTAGCTGGACGCTCCACGTGAGAGTCGCCCGCAACGACTTGTGCCGCACTCCAGACTGAAGATCAACTTCTTCAAGCAGATTGAAGGTGCTCCGAAGACTCTTTGCAATCTCGGTTGGGCTCAGCGTTCCCGCAAGCGCAGCAGCTTGTTCGATCGCCAGAGGGATGCCCTCCAGACGGGCCAGGATATCGACGACAGCAACTAGATTGTCCTCACGAAGATCGAAAGCTTCGAACTTCATTTTGGCCCGACCGACGAAAAGTGCGGCCGATTCAGTCTGAAGGGCTTCTTCCAGCGTCGCCCCCTCTACGGGTGTGGTAAGCGGTTGTAAGCGGAATATTCGCTCCGAGTTCAACCGGAGGGCTTCCCTCGACGTTGCCACAACGTGTAGTTCCGGAAGCGCCAGGAGGAGCGGTTCGACGACTAGACGAAGATCATCAACACTATCTTGTGCGTTGTCGAAAATGAGCAATCGCTTTTGCGTTTCACCGATCGCTTCGATGATCGACGCGGTATCGGCGATACCACCGACCGAGATTGCCGCTGCGAATGCCTGCATAATTGACTCAATCGATCGGCAAGAGCCGAGGTCCACAAACCAGACCCCGTTCTCGAATCGGTCAATCATGTCCGCGCCGGCCTGGATGACAATTCTTGTCTTACCAACCCCGCCGAGGCCAAGAATCGTGACCATCCTCTCTTTCAAGATGTGCGCACGCAGCGACTGAAGTGCTTCTTCTCTTCCGACAAACGGGCTCAGTTGGACCGGCAAGTTGTTCTGCTGCACCGAAAGCGTTCGTAGCTGCGGAATGTCCCCGAGCGTCGGCGTCCAGATTTCCTCCGGTAGGGCAAGGTCTCGCAAGCGGTGCACTCCCAGCGACCGCAACAGAGTCTGGCTCTTCACCAATTCGGCCGTCGAATTTGAAACCAGAACCACGCCCGCGTGGCCCGCCTCGCGAATCCTCGCACAACGGTTTATGGTCGTCCCGAAGAAATCCTCTGAACGAGAAAAGGCTTCGCCGGAATGAACCGCAAGCCGAACACTAATTCTAAGGTCTTTCGCCCACACGCGTGCGGTCAGTTCCTGCTGAATCGAAGCTCCAGCGTCAATCGCCGACTTAGGGTCTTCGAACACTGAGAAAGTGCTGTCTCCCTCGCCCTTGGATTTGATCAGTCGTCCACGGTGGTCGGCCACAAGTTGAGCAATGAGCTCTGTCACTTCGTGCACCACTTCTCTCATGACTTGTGGATGAGCCTCCCACAGCCGAGAACTCCCAATGATGTCTGTCATCAGGAATGTTTGAGGCGAAGACAGCACATTCTCTATCTTATCAAAACTGGAAGACTCAGCTGGTTAACACCGGGGACTCGAGCCTGGACTAGATTTCAAATTTTATGGGTCGACCTTGCTTTGAAGTTCGCACTAAATGGCTCGTCTCGACTCGCTTCCCTTCTGGTCCGTTTACTTCGAAGACAGTTCTCGACGTGAGGAGGAGGCCATCACTTGCATCAATCAAGAACGTGGAGGGCTCAAGCTGCCGGAAAGTTGGCTCAGGCGCCGTCGTTTCGATAATGCGATAGGCATCGCCGTCTTCTTGCTTTTCTAGAGCGATGAATTCCCGTTTGGTCGATTCGGGATCGCCATCCGGCGTCCAGCTTGTGCCGACCGTGAGGGGACACTTAGGCAGGGCGAGGCAATAGATTGAGAGTAGTCCGGCGCTGTCCCCCTT